>JANPGT010000872.1:0-2611 GCA_031424135.1 Chitinophagaceae bacterium | reverse complement strand
CACAGTTCTGGTTAATCACCAGCAGTTCTCGTGGTTTGGGGCGGTCGCCGGGAACGCCTCCATGCCTCGCGCTGAGGAAATCCTCAAGAACGCGCTCTGCATTCTGGGCGAGACGCTGGATAACGCCTCCCTGTTTGAACTGGTGTGCGCCCCGATTCGTGCGGTTCCCTCTCCTGCCTTAGCGCGAAAGGACATACGGGCGGACTTGTCGTGAAACATTTCCGTCTTGTCCTACTGCAGTATAAACGGGAACGCCGTCTGGCTCTTCTGCTAATTCAATTACGTAATAGCCTAAATAAGAGGTCACGAAATCCTTTTCTGAAAGCGATTTGTCGGACTGGCAGTATTTAAGTTTGATCCATTCATCAGCGACTTTATCGTAACCAACTCTTGGGGCCTTAATAGTCTCGTAGATAGGTATGCAATTGTCAAGAAACTCTTTAGTCAATTCTTCTTGTGTTTGCTGTCTTTTGCCTTTTAGCTTGCCAAGAAAACTTATCGGTTTTTGTTTTTCGGTGCCTTGGATTATGCGAAAGATTTGATTGAATCTTTCTTCAAATCCAGGCTTTGGTTTTCCCATTGGTCTCCAATCTAAGCCCATGAAGTCGATTTATTTTATGAATAGGGGTTTGTCAAAAAATTGCCACCAACGTCAGACTGTCTAAAAACTATTCACACACCTTCATATCTTATACAGGCAATGAGCCAAATGCGGCGTAAATTGATCAATGCAATTTATTAAAGGAGAAAATAGAACGCAAAGCATCCTTTTTCCTCAGTCGCTCGACCAGATCATTGATCAGGACAACGAAGTACGCATTATTGATCTTTTTGTCGAAAGCCTCAGCCTGGCAGATTTTAAGTTTTCTATTAAAACTACGAAAGAGGGCCGTCCTGCTTACCATCCAAAGGATTTGTTGAAGTTGTATGTGTACGGTTATCTTAATCATATACGCTCCAGCAGGCTATTAGAAAAGGAGTGCAAACGAAACATCGAAGTGATGTGGTTGATGAAAGGGCTGGCACCTGATCATAATACCATCTCTAACTTCAGACGCGACAATGAAAAAACTATCCGGAAGGTTTTTCGTTATACAGTCAGCATTGCCAAAGAATTCAATTTAATTGGTGGCACGCTGGTAGCCGGTGACAGTACCAAATTGCGGGCCCAAAATTCAAAGAAGAATAATTTTAACGAGGCCAAGATAGAACGCAACCTTGCTTATATTGATAATAAGCTGGATGAATATAATAAAGCGCTGGCAACTGCTGATGAGGATAGTAAACCCGTAATAGAGGAACAAATAAAAAAACACAGCGGCAGAAAAAGCAATTATCAAAAAATGCAACAGACCTTATCTGCAAGCAGCGAATACCAGATTTCTGTTTCCGACCCGGACAGCCGGCAGATGATGACACGCAACAACATCAGCGAAGTAGCCTATAATGTACAAACAGTTGTAGATGCCAAACACAATTTACCAATTGACTATAAGCTAACCAATCATAACGATACCAGGGCAATGAGCGGTATGCTACGCAGGACAAAAGTCATTTTGGGTAACAATTCTTTTACTGCTTTGTATGACAAGGGCTACCACACAGGTGCAGAAATTAAGAAAGCCGTGGAAATGAATGTTCATATAATGGTAGCTATACCAAAGGTTGCTTCTGCAGCACCGGATGAAGCATACAACTACGCTTACTTTACATACGATCAAATCAGCGATACCTATACTTGTCCCCAACAACAGGTGTTAAATACCAATGGTAACTGGTATCAGAAAAATAAGGAGCGCAAAGAAAAGTACATTAATACAGTTAAGCATTACAAAACCAGTGCCTGCGCTATTTGTCCTGTCAGAGAATTGTGCACCAAAAACCAGAAAGGCAGGCTGATAGAAAGAAGCATGTATGCAGACGCAATAGAAATCAACCGGCTTAATATTGAAGCAGCACCATTAATATATAAAAAACGCCAGTCTATCGTGGAACATCCCTATGGTACCATCAAACGCCAATGGGGTTTTGATCACATCCTCACCAAGAAAGGGTTACAAAGAGCCAGTGCCGATGCCGGATTAATGTTTGTCGCCTATAATTTACGCAGGCTAATGAATATCATTGACAAAAATAGCTTTACAAAGTTCTTGCAGGAACTTGTTCTTATATGGTTTGTAATAACGGCCCTGGCAAACTCATTTATCGCTCAAATAAACCGTTCGTTTTTTACATATGCAAATCCGAGTCGTTTCAATTACGTCCCTAGAATGGCCTTAAAATGACCTGTTTTAAATCAAAAAACTGAGTTCTTAGACGAACTGACGTTAGCGGTAAACAACATCCTTCCAACATTGAAAAGTAAATACTTAAAATGATAGAAACAGAACGGCTTATTTTAAAGCCATTAACATACGAGCAGTTGATAAAATATATAAAATGCGACAATTCTTTGGAGAAAGAATTAAACTTGAATGAAACTTCAAGAACAATTTCATCTGAACTAAAAGAAGCATTTGAACAAACAATTTTACCAAACGTAGCTGACACGACTAAAAACTATTTATTCTCAACTCTTTGGACGGCTATCTCAAAAATTGACAACAAAATG
>JANPGT010000871.1:0-3707 GCA_031424135.1 Chitinophagaceae bacterium | reverse complement strand
AGATCGGCAGGATTTCTATAGATCACCTGGAAATCACTGATACCGGCTACCGTAGTAGAATGTGCTGCATCCTGCTGCCGGAGGTAGATCACGGGTTTGTTCTTTGCCCTGGCATAACCTGCTTCTACACCTATACCAATTGCTTTATGAGAAGTTTCTGCAATCAGTAAATCGCATTGGTCGATATCTTTCATTGCCTGCTCCATCATTTCGGCTGACTGGTCAGCATCAAAACTATAGCTGTCCACAAAAACAAAAGAGACGATGCCCGAGCGCGCCAGCGTGGTAATGATTGCTTGCAGCGGTTCCTCCAGCATTTTCCGCTGGCTATGGCTAATCGATATGTATGCACTAATCATGTTGGCAAGAAAGGGTATTGTTGCAAAAAAAACAAGTGGCGCGCTAAAATAGTCATTTAATTGCTGTGGAATTTTTTCCCCACATAATTTTCAACACCGTGTATTTGTATTTTTTTTATAAATGGTCAGAAATATTTTCAGGTATTGCCTGCCGGGAAGTATCCCCGGTGCTTGATTCTTGAGGTGTACCCGTCATACTGCCGTATGGAAATCAACACTCCCGGCTCTTTATATAATTGGGGGGCATTTGTTTTTCTTTACCAGCCCAACTGTTGATCTGACGCCTTTTTAAAGTGGTTGTGTAGGTATATATGGTACGACTGTTGTTGCGATTCGCCCGTATAATTGGCTGTTGTTTTATTCCACCGGCATAATTACCTTCATTTCACTTACAGCAATTTTAACCAGTCATGCAGCTATGATCCTGATTGTGGACGACAGGCCCGAAAATATATTCTCACTTAAATCGATACTGGAACTGCATTCTTTTCCTGTTGATACCGCATCGGGAGGAGAAGAAGCGCTTAGAAAAGCTATTAAAAACGATTATTCGCTGGTGATACTGGATGTGCAGATGCCGGGGATGGATGGGTTCGAAGTAGCTGAATACCTGTCCGGTAACAACCATACAAAGGATATTCCCATCATTTTCCTTTCTGCCGTTAATACAGATAAAAAATTCATTACCAAAGGGTATTCTTCCGGTGCTATTGACTATATCGTCAAGCCCATCGATACCGACATTTTACTGCTGAAAGTAAAAACCTTTCACCGTCTCTATGAACAAAACCGCGAACTGAACCTGGCGCAGCAAAACCTGCAGTCTGAAATTGCCTTCAGGAAAAAAGCACAGCAGCAGATACAGGACAAAGCCCAGGAACTGCATGGCATATTGGCTGCCATTCCGCAGGTTGCTTTTACCGCAACAGCGGCTGGTGCCATCGATTTTGTAAACGATCACTGGTACCGGTATTCCAAATCCTTTGCGTATTTTCCTTCTGTAAGCCCGGACGATAACCCCATCGAAGAAGCATGGGCAAAAATAATTTCGGCCGATGCGCCTGCGCAGATGGAGCTGCGCATTGCGACACTCGGTACCCGTAATTACAGGTGCCACCTGCTGAGCGTGGTACCTGTAAAAGAAGAAGAGATAACTGTAAAATGGGTCGGCACTTTTACAGATATAGAAGAACAAAAGCAATCGGCCCGCCGGAAAGATGAATTTTTAAGTATTGCCAGTCACGAGTTGAAAACGCCCTTAACCAGTATTAAAGCCTATGTGCAACTGGTGGACAAATTGCTGACCGATGATACACCCACCAAAAGCTATGTAGACCGTACGCTGGTGCAGGTAAATAAACTCGACAACCTTATTAATGACCTGCTGGATATTTCAAAAATTGAAAATGGCCGTTTGAAATTTGAACTGCATGAAATTGATTTTGGCGCTTTGTTGTCAACTACCCTTGAAATGCTCCGGCAGATAAATCCCGGGATCAGCATTGTGCGTACCGGCACTGCTACCGCTCATATTCTTGGTAATGCAGTGCGGCTGGAACAGGTAATCATAAATTTTATCAGTAATGCCATTAAATACGCGCCTGCCAGCAGAGAGATAGAAGTCATCACCAGGCTAACGCCCGACAACCGCCTGTACTTTGGGGTGAAAGACAATGGTATTGGTATTTCAGCAGAAAACCAGGCCAATGTGTTCGGAAAGTTTTACCGTGTGTCTGAAGCGTCACGGCATGCACAGGGGCTTGGTATTGGATTGTACATATGTGCAGAAATTTTGCAAAGACACCACGCAGATTTTGGTGTGGAAAGCGAGCCGGGCAAAGGCGCGCTGTTTTATTTTAAGCTGCCGGTAACCGATATCAGATAAAATATTGCTGTTTTCTTAAAATTATTTTCCTGTATGAAACTTGCGTCGAAGATGAAGCGAAACCTGTTGATTGGATTTGGTGCATCGCTGCTGTTGCTCATTATCAGTTCAACAGCTTCCTGGATAAGTATTCATAACCTGTTTTCCAGCGCTGGCCTGGTAGATCATACCAATACGGTGGTGGCCAGGCTGGAACAGGCGCTTTCAGTAATGAAGGATGCAGAGACCGGCCAACGGGGTTTCCTGATTACGGGCAAAGAGGAGTTCCTTGAGCCTTATGTTGGTTCACATGAGAAAGCCAGGGTCCTCATTGATGAAATCAGGACTATGACTACTGACAACCCTGCCCAGCAGCAGCGTATTGTAAAACTTGAGCAGTTGATAACAAAGCGTTTTGGCAGACTGCAGGAAGTCATCGATAAAAAAAAAGCAACCTCCGTTGTAAATCTGGAGGATATGTTACAGGGCAAAATTTTCATGGACAGTGTGCGGTTGATGGTAAAGGAAATGACCATCCGTGAGAATGCTCTGCTGAAAGCAAGAACCGAGAAGCTTAACCGTTTTTCCGAAAATACACCCATACTGATTGTGGCAGCTGCTTTTTTGGCCATACTTATTACGGTTTTGTTTTACATCAGAACCAACACAGACATACATGAACGGGCGCGGCTGCAGGAGGAACTGCTGCGCAAAGATGCGTCCATCAGTTACCGAATTAATACCATTCAGAAAATGGCTGGAAAAATTTCTGCCGGTGATTACAGCGTGAGGGTAACAGATGATGGTACTGATGAACTGGGCGGTATTTCAACAGCGCTTAATAAAATGGCTGTTTCCCTGGAGACTTCCTTTAATGAATTATCTGACAGGGAATGGCTGCAGGCAGGGATGGCCGGGCTGAATGAATCCATTATGGGAGACGATGATATGCAGCGGGTATCTAAAAATATGCTGACTTTTGCGGCCGGGTACAGCAATAGCCAGGTGGGCGCGTTTTATGTCTGCGAAAATGAACAGCAGTACAGGCTGCAAAGCGGGTATGCCCTGAACGATACGGCAAAGCAACTGGTAAGAGAGGGAGAAGGCTTGGTGGGCCAGTGTGCAAAAACTAAAAAGCAGCTACTGGTAACCGATATAAATGGCGATGATTTTGCCATCAATTTTACTGCCGGCCGCCTGCAACCGGTAAATATTATTATTTTCCCCCTGCTGTTTGAGCATTCAGTAAAGGGTGTTATCGAACTGGGGGCGCTTCATCCGTATACAAAAAGAGAGCTGGATTTTTTTGCCGCCATCGCTGCTAATATTGGCGTAGCAGTTAATACAATACAGAACCGCCAGCGGGTACAGGAGCTGCTGGAAGAAACACAGGCGCAGTCAGAAGAACTGATGTCTCAGCAATCAGAACTGGAACAGATCAACAGCGAACTGGAAATGCAGGCCCAGCAGTTGCAGACCTCTGA
>JANPGT010000870.1:0-2196 GCA_031424135.1 Chitinophagaceae bacterium | reverse complement strand
ACCAAATCATCACAGTGCATGATTTGATTTCACTTCATTTTGACAACATCAGTGCTCACCAGCGCTTTTATTTCAAACGTCTACTGCCTTTTTTGTTGAAAAGAGCAAAGCTTATTGTGGCTGTTTCTGAAACAACCAAGCAAGACATTATTCGTTTTTTTGCGATACCCGAGCATAAGATCAGGGTAATTCACAATGGATATGATACCGACCGTTATTTTCCGCTTAGTTGTTCCCGTGGCGCAATAGCAGCAAAATATGGCTGCGGCAAATACTTCCTGGCGGTAGGACCTACCTACCCTCATAAGAATTTTGAAATGCTGATTGATGCTTACAGTCATCTGGAAAAAGAGATAAGAGACAACTACTATTTATTGATTGCGGGAGGTAAGGATGACTATACACGCAAATTGAAACAAAAGGTAGCAGCAATAGGTTTGCAGGATAGGATTGTTTTTGCAGGTTATGTTCCTGCTGCATTGATGCCAGATCTGTACAGAGAAGCTTTTGCGCTTATTTTCCCCAGTCTCTATGAAGGTTTTGGTATTCCGTTGCTGGAAGCCATGGCAAGTGGGTGTCCCGTTATCGTTTCCAACACCGCTTCAATGCCAGAAGTTTGCGGTAACGCTGCCCTTTACATTGATCCGCTTGACACGCGGTCATTACAGAATGCCATAGAAACCCTAGTGGAGCAACCCTTGGTAAGACAACAGCTGATTACAAAAGGTATTTCCCGTGCAAGACAGTTTTCATGGAAGAAAATGGCCGGGGCTTTTGATAAAATGATTGATAATTCTTTTACCGGAAAAAAAAATTAACGCTATGATGGAAATCACCTGTTCAATTGTACTTTTTCACAATCCTGTGGAAGACGTCAGAAAAGCCGTAGATAGTTTCCTCAACTTTACCCAGAGTGGAGTACTATACCTGGTTGACAATTCAGCGACAGATTTTTTTAGGTACCAGTTTATTTCTCCCAGGATTGAATATATCTATAATGGGAAAAATATTGGCTACGGGGCTGGACATAATATTGCAATCCGGAAAGTTATTAGCCGTTCACAATATCACCTGGTCTTAAATCCCGATGTTGAGTTTGACCCGGCTATCCTGAGAGGGCTTTTCTCTTTTATGCAAAATAACCGGCATGTAGGGTTGGTGATGCCGAAAGTATTGTACAGGAACGGAGAGTTACAGCATCTTTGCAAAAAATTGCCTTCACCCTTTGATTTGTTCCTGCGCCGTTTTTTCCCCGGTCCTATGAAATTTATCATAAAACCATTTTTGGAAAAGTATGAATTGCGCAACAGGGACTATAACGCCATCATGGAGGTGCCGAATCTTTCAGGCTGTTTTATGTTCATAAGGAATACGATATTTACGAGTATTGGTTTATTTGACGAGCGCTATTTTATGTACATGGAAGATACCGATTTATGCAGGCGTATCAACAGGTACTACCGAACCGTGTATTATCCGCAGGAATGTATCGTGCATGGCTATAGCAAGGCCTCGTATAAGAGTCTTAAACTGATGAAATATCATTTGACTGCTTCTTTCAGGTATTTCAACAAATGGGGTTGGCTAAAAGATAATCAGCGTGTAACCATTAACAGGGCTATCCTGAGCAATTCTTTTCAACCCAAATTCCCTGTACTTGCAGCAAACCCGTCATTGCTGGAGAATAAACTCACTATTTCACCTGTATGAACCTGCATACTGTAACGGGCTTGTCTGTTATAATTTGTTGTTATAACAGTGCCGCACGCCTCCCGAAAACATTACAGGCGCTGGCGCAACAGCAGTATGGCCAATGGCTGAAATGGGAAATCATTTTAGTAGACAATGGCTCGTTTGATAATACCGCTGAAGTTGCGCAGGATATCTGGACAACCTTTAACAGCGCTGTTCCAATCAAGGTGGTGAAAGAGCTGAGCCCCGGATTAAGTAACGCCAGAAAGCGGGGTGTAACTGAAGCTGCTTATTCATTTCTTTTGTTTTGTGACGATGATAACTGGCTGGGTGAAAATTATGTACAGGGTGTGTATGATATTTTGGACAGTGATAACCGTATTGCTGCCTGTGGTGGTATAGGCATCCCTGTATTTGAAACCGCTGAACCTTTTTGGTTTTATGAATATGCGGAAGCGTTTGCACTTGGTTCCCAGGAAATATTGCGGGAAAACGGGCGGCAAC
>JANPGT010000869.1:0-2147 GCA_031424135.1 Chitinophagaceae bacterium | reverse complement strand
ACAACAAATGGAAAAACGGTTCTGTAAACCTGAATTTCCGCCGCCAGTTTGATTCCACCGGCCGCGAGTTAACAGCAGATATTGACTATTCAAAATATTCCTCTAACAATAATCAATACTTTGTAAACGCCTCTTATGAGCCGGATTGGCTGAAAAAAGGGCAAACTGATTTGAAAAGTATTTTGCCTGTGGATATTAATATCTACTCCGCAAAACTGGATTATACGCATCCTTTGAAAAAAGAAGCCAAACTGGAAGCCGGCTTAAAAAGCAGCTATGTAAACACAGACAATGCAGCCAATTATTTTAATGTGCTGGGTGGGGCAGATGTGGTGGATTATGATAAGACAAACCGTTTCCAGTACAGGGAAAATGTAAATGCAGCCTATATTAATTACAATCGCCAGTTTAAGAAAATAGGTGTGCAGGCCGGTTTGCGTTTTGAAAACACCAATTATAAAGGTCATCAGCTGGGCAATGAGCAGCGCCCGGGATCCGATTCATCTTTCAGTAAAAGTTATAACAACCTTTTTCCAACGGTATTTATCAGCTATAATGCCGGCAAAAACAGCCAGTTTGGTTTATCCATCGGCAGAAGAATAGACAGACCTGCCTACCAGGATCTGAACCCCTTCCTGTTTTTCCTTGACAATTATACTTACCAGGCAGGAAATCCTTACCTGAAACCGCAGTATACCAATAATTTAGAGGTGAGTCATACTTTTAAGGGATTTCTGAACACAACGGTGAACTATAGCCATACAAAGAATTTCTTTACAGAAACATTTGAGCAGAAGGACTACGCTACCATCGTACGCCAGGGAAATATTGGTCAGCGCCAGAATGCAGGTATCAGTATGAGTGCCCAGGTAAAAATCAGCAAGTGGTGGAGCACCAACCTGTATGGCAATTACAACTATAATTTCTTCAAGGGAGAACTGTACGGTGAAATGCTGAAAGTAAGTGGTTCAAACGTACTGTTTAATGTAAACAACCAGTTCAGTTTTGGCAAGGGCTGGAGTGCAGAACTCAGCGGCTGGTACAGAACAAAAGGTATAGAAGGACAGATTTTGATTATGCCCATGGGCCAGGCTTCTGCCGGTATTTCCAAACAGGTACTGAAAGGAAAGGGTAGTGTGCGGGCAAACATCAGGGATATATTCTATACCAATGCTGCAAAAGGAACTATTAATTTTCAATCAACTGAGGCAAGCTTTAGAAACACCAGGGATTCCAGGGTGGCCGGTATCTCTTTCACTTACCGTTTTGGTAAGCCCCTGAAAGGTCCGCAGAACAACCGTAAAAAAGGCGGCGCAGATGAAGAACAGAACAGGGTAAAAGCTGGTGGAAATAATTAAGCGTTAGATTTTTAGTATACAGTACCCAGTAGTCAGACTTTGCGGCAAAATGCGGCAACAGGCTGATTGCCGGGTACTTTTTTTGCGCCATTCCGTTGGCTGCAGCGAATGGGTTTGACAGGATCTACTTTTTCCCTTTTTCTGGTGGAAAAGTTAATCTGGCTGGAGCGGCACATGTACCAGAGACAGCCAGCCCGTATTTTCTCTTTTTCTATGTTAGCCCTGTGCGAAACAGCCCTTATTTTTACTCCTTTTCTCTTTGTACTCTTAGTCTTACATTTGAAGTGGTTTTGTACGTTGATCCCATTCGTAAACACTTCAATTTAGTAGTATGCCTTCAGTTGATATTATGAGCAAAGTAGACGGCCAGGCGCTGGACAATGCAGTAAACGTGGTAAAAAAGGAAATCGTAAACCGGTTTGATTTTAAGGATGCCCATGTGGTAATTGATCTCAATAAAAAGGATTTTAAGCTTAATATTGAGACAGACGACGACATGAAGATGCGCCAGTTGCTGGATGTGCTTATAAACCGGGCACACAAACAGGGTATTTCACCTGAGGCTTTTGATATGTCAAAAGATTCCTACCCCAGCGGCAAGACGGTAAAAAAGGAGGTAGAAGTGAGAAATGGGCTTAAACAGGAAGATTCCAAGAAAATAGTAAAACTGATAAAGGATAGCGGGCTTAAGGTACAGGCGCAGATTATGGATGATGTGGTGCGGGTGACCGGAAAGAAGATAGATGATTTACAGGAGGTTATGCAATTATGCCGGACTTCCGACCTGGG
>JANPGT010000868.1:0-6420 GCA_031424135.1 Chitinophagaceae bacterium | reverse complement strand
TGACCTGTTTAATATTGAGGCAGGCTATGATTTTAGCCTGGGCAATTTTGATGGCGAATTATCTGCCAACAAATCTTTTTACAACAGCAACAGCAGCAATGTAAAATCAGAGATTACCGGCAGCACTTTTTTTACCGGGGGCTATGATTTTACATTCATAAAGCCAACCTTTGAAGCCGGTATTAACTTCGGTACCCATACAGATTACCTGCTGGCGCTGGGACTGGAACATACTTTCTACCTGGCAGACGATAAACTGCAAATTACCCCGGGCCTGCTGGGCAATGGCAGCACACAGAATTATTACAATGCCTACTATAAAAACAGGAAGGTGGCGCGCAAGCGAAAGACGGGTAATGTGGTGTATGATGTAACCACCCTTGTGGAAGACGCTTCCAAATTCAAGATGCTGGATTATGAATGCAGCCTGCCGGTAAGCTATAGTTTTAATAAACTCACCCTGAGTCTTACCCCGGTGTATGCCATACCGCTAAACCCGGCGCAGGTAACTACCACGCTTGTACCAGAGGGAGGTGGCACCACTAAAACAAAAACGGTGCAGGAGACCGTCAGCAATTCTTTCTACTGTTCTTTTGGGTTGAGCTATAAATTCTAGAAGTGAGAGGTTAGTGGTGAGTCGTGAGTTGGGGAATCGGCAGCGGGCGTTTGCAGAATTGTATTACAGCACCATAAAAAGCCTTCGTGTTAACCCAGTGGTATTGTATCTCCGTGGCGGAAAGCCTGTATTTTTGCCTGCACTTAATACAAATATTCAATGGCAGATTTTCTGGCAGATATAGACAGGTGCCTGGAGGTGTTACAACAGGGCGGGGTGATTTTATACCCTACAGATACGGTATGGGGACTGGGTTGTGATGCTACCAATGCAGCCGCGGTGGAAAAAATATACCAGCTGAAACAAAGACCCGGCGCAAAAAGCATGATAGTATTGCTGGCCGATGAAAGAGATTTGCTGCAATACGTGGCCGCCCCAGATCTACAGGTATTTGATTACCTGGATACCGTTACCAAACCAACTACCGTAGTGTATGACGGCATTATTGGCCTGGCAGAAAACCTGCTGGCAGAAGATGGCAGCGCCGGCATACGCATTGTAAAAGAACCTTTCTGCAAACACCTAATAAAACGTTTCCGCAAACCCATTGTGTCTACATCCGCCAATATCAGTGGCCAGCCCACAGCCCCTGATTTCTCCGCTATTACAGCTGCCGTTAAAAATGCAGTAGATTATATTGTGCAATACCGGCAGGATGACGAAACACCCGCACAGGCTTCTTCGGTTGTAAGATGGCAAGAGGGGAGGGTGGAGGTGATAAGACCCTGAACTTCTTTATGTGGTAAATGCCTCCGAAAGGCACGGCAGGGCGGATGATGAATGTGGAAATGTGAGAATGGCTGATGGGGAACAGGGTGATTTTGGGAGACTTTTTTTATTCCGCCGCCCTTTTGGGGCAAAGGGGAGATGGGTATTTAATTGATACTTTCATTTTTAATCATTTCCATTTTTAAAATATTTTATACAACTGACACGGTTGAACCCAATGAATATTTTCTTTTCAACCTCATTTCTTGTTGCAAAATGACCATTATGTGTTTCGAAAAACACTTTTATTTTCTTTTCAACGCCATTTCGTGTTGCGAAAAGTGAATTTCGTGTTTCGAAATGACCATTTCTTTTTACTAAATGACCATTATGTGTTTCGAAAAACACTTTTATTTTCTTTTCAGCACCATTTCGTGTTTCGAAATGACTATAATGAGTTGCAAAAAGCATTTTTATTTTCTCTTCAGCGTCATTTCGTTTTGCACAATGACCATTATGTGTTTCGAAAAACACTTTTATTTTCTTTTCAGTGTCATTTCATGTTGCGGAAAATGCATGCCGAAACAGAAGGTTGACCCGTTTTTTTTTGACTTTTACATTTTGAACGAAAGCCCCCTACCTTTGCCTTCTGCAAAAATTCCTGGTCATACAAACAGCGTTTATTGGTGATGTGGTGCTGGCTACCGGCATCATAGAAAAACTGCATGCCTGGTTCCCGGAGGCGGAAATAGATTTTCTGCTCCGCAAAGGAAATGAGGGATTGCTGGCCCATCATCCTTACCTGCATGAGGTGCTGGTGTGGGACAAGCAGCAGGGAAAAATAAAAGATCTGAAGCGTTTGCTGGGTATTATCCGCAGCAGGCAGTACGATAAAGTAATCAATGTGCAGCGCTTTGCCGCCACCGGTATCCTCACCGCTTTTTCACGTGCCAAAGAAAAGATTGGGTTCGATAAGAACCCGCTCAGCGCCGGATTTACCACCAGGGTGAAGCATGTTATCAGTACCAGCCTTCACCCCAAACACGAGATAGAAAGAAACAATGATTTGATTGCACATTTTACAGATACGGTTCCTTTCAAACCACGCCTGTATCCTTCTGCTGCTGATTTTGCCCTGGTGCAACCGCATAAAGGTTCGGCGTATATCTGTGTGGCACCTTCCTCTGTTTGGTTTACCAAGCAATACCCGGCAGAGAAATGGATCAGCTTTATACAAAAACTGCCTGCTGCTTATACAGTATACCTGCTGGGTGCGCCTTCTGACAAAGCCCTGTGCGATGCCATCAGCCAGGCATGCAACGGCCATACCGTTACCAATTTATGCGGTAAACTCAGTTTGCTGCAATCAGCTGCATTAATGAAAGATGCGGTAATGAATTACGTCAATGATTCGGCACCTATGCATTTTGCTTCTTCCGTAAACGCGCCGGTTACGGCGGTGTATTGTTCCACCCTGCCTTCGTTTGGTTTTGGCCCGGTAAGCGATGCCAGTTTTATAGTAGAAACCAAAGAAGCCCTGCCATGCCGCCCCTGTGGTTTGCATGGCAGAAAAGTTTGCCCGCTGGGGCATTTTAAATGCGCCCATACCATCAGGGATGAGCAGCTGCTGGAGACGATTGCTGATTGCTGATTTTGGTCCCGATGATTCGGAATGGAGATTTCATTGCAGGTAACGTCAAAAGCAATCTCAAAATCACTCAATCTCAAAATCAGCAATTTCCATATTTCCACATTCCTCACATTTATCACATTGGCTATTGCTTATTTTTGCCGATATGGACATCCATTGCACAGACCGGGAATTGTTTGTTTTTAAGAAGATTGCGCATGCGGCGGCAGAACTGCAAATGCCTGCCTATATTATTGGCGGCTTTGTGCGCGACAAGCGGATAGGGCGCAAAACAAAAGACGCCGATATTGTTTGCGTGGGCAATGGCATCGATCTGGCACATAAAACAGCCACGCATTTCAATCCTCTACCGCCGGTGGCTTTTTTCAAGACTTATGGTACTGCACAAATTAAACTGGAAGATATTGAGATTGAATTTGTAGGTGCCCGCCGTGAAAGCTACCAGTTTCACAGCCGCAACCCACAGGTGCAACCCGGCACCCTGGAAGACGATCAGCGCCGCAGGGATTTCACCATCAATGCCCTGGCCATTAGTTTGAACGAAGTGGATTATGGTACACTGATTGATCCGTTTAACGGCCTGCAGGACCTGGAAGACAAAATCATCCGTACACCGCTTGACCCCGACCAGACCTTTAGCGATGATCCCCTGCGCATGCTGCGGGCCATCAGGTTTGCGGCGCAATTGCAATTCAGCATTGCAGACAAGACCTGGCAGGGTATCAAGCAAAATGTGCAGCGCATTAAAATAATTACCCAGGAGCGCATTACAGATGAGCTGAATAAAATACTGATGAGTCCGAAGCCCTCTGTTGGTTTTGATTTACTCTACCAGAGCGGCCTGCTGCATATTATTTTTCCGCAGATGGTAGACCTGGAAGGCGCAGAATACATAGATGGCAAGGGACATAAAGACAATTTCTACCATACGCTGCAGGTAATAGATAATATCTGTGTAAAAACGCACGATCTCTGGCTGCGCTGGGCGGCCCTGCTGCACGATATTGGTAAGCCCGCCACCAAAAAATTTGAAGAAGGGCACGGATGGACTTTTCACGGGCATGAAGTAGTGGGCGCCCGGATGGTTCCTAAAATATTTGCGAAACTGAAGCTGCCGCAAAACGAAAAAATGCGTTTTGTACGTAAATTGGTAGAGCTGCACCTGCGGCCCATCAGTTTAACAAAAGAGAGTATCACCGATTCGGCGATACGCCGTTTGTTGTTTGATGCCGGCGAGGACATAGATGCGCTGATGACCCTGTGCGAAGCAGATATTACTTCTAAAAACAAACTGAAAGTAAGACGCTACCTCGATAATTTTGAACTGGTAAGGCAGCGCATGGAGACAGTGGAAGAAAAAGACAGGCTCCGTAACTGGCAACCGCCTGTTACCGGGGAGATGATAATGGAAGTTTTTGCATTGCAACCCTGCAGGGCGGTAGGCGATATTAAAAACGCCATCCGGGATGCTATACTGGACGGCGACATTGAAAATAATTACGAGGCCGCCTATGCGCTGATGCTGCGGAAAGCCGGCGAACTGGGCCTGCAGCCCGTGAAATAGCAGGATTTTCCGCATTTAACAGCATATGCTGCTGCAGTTGCCGCCAAGTTGGCAATTTGTTTTACTTTTGAAACGGGTATCTTTAAACATTTAAAGATGGAAGGGTTTGCCGTTAAACGGAAGCGCTGGGCACCCGCAATGGACAATTGAAAATCTAAAATTGAAAATACAGCAATGGCTATTTTAAAATTCAGGGTATATTTTGAGCAGGATGACAGCGTTTACAGGGATGTGGCCATACGCCATTCTCAAAATTTCCTGCAATTGCACCAGGCCATATTGAAGGCATATGAATTTGACAGCAAGCATGCCGCTACTTTTTACCGCAGTAACGACCATTGGCAGCGTGGCAAAGAAATTACCCTGGCCAAATACGATAAAAAATACAAGGTGGAACCATTACTGATGGACGCTACCACTGTAGGTTCAGAGATAATAGACCCCAATCAAAAATTTGTATACGAATACGATTTTACCAAAAACTGGACTTTCTGGCTGGAGCTGATCAATGTCTCCAAAGAAGAAAATCCGCGATTGGAATACCCCGCTACGGTACGCACAGAAGGCATCGCTCCTTCTCAATACGGCACCAAGGGCCTGGTGAGCGACAAACTTGCCGAGATGGAAGAGAAGTATGATTTGGTTACCGGTGCAGAAGGATTTGGAGAAGAAGGCGAAGACGGGGGCGAGGACGCAGATGCAGATGTTGCAGGAGAAGAAACCAGCGAAGAAAGCGCAGAAGAAATATAAGCAAGGTGTAGGGTGTAAGTGTTCGAAACCTTGGATTTGATAGTTTAATTTCAATATTCGTGGCGGACATCACTTCACCCCAGCGGGGTGATTTGTGGGTAGTATCAGTTGGAATGTTTTTTTACGTTCTGTAGGAATCCCGCTTAGGGCGGGATGCTTGTCGCCAGTATTTGCACAAAGCGAACCTACGGCACGCCTTCATCCAGACATATGTTTTCTACCCATAAAGTGTTCCGCTGGAACATGTTTCTAACACTTATGGGTGTAAGGTCTAAGGCGCTTCCTTATAAATTACGTTACAACAGTCTTAGCCTGCCATCTTGCAAAATCCTGGTGTAAAAATTACTTGTAACCTTGTGTTGTGACGGCCATACACCTTCCACCTTATGCCTTCTACCTCCTTTAAAAAAACCTGTATTGTTATTGCTGGTCCTACGGCGGTGGGTAAAACCTCGCTGGCCATTGCGCTGGCGCAGCAGCTGAAGACGGATATTATCTCTGCAGATTCAAGGCAATGTTACAGGGAAATGGATATTGGAGTGGCCAAGCCCAGCGCTGCTCAACTGCAGCAGGTAAAGCATTATTTTATCAATTCTCATGCTGTTACAGACAATGTAAATGCGGGTATGTTTGAGCAATATGCCCTGCAGGCTGTCAACGAAATATTCCAGCAGCATGATACGGCTGTAATGGTAGGTGGCACGGGCTTATACATCCGCGCTTTTTGCGAAGGCATGGACGCCATACCCGCGGTAAGCGCCGATCTGCGGGCAGCACTCACCGAAAAATACCAGCAGGGTGGCCTGGTTTGGTTGCAAGATGAGCTGAAAGAAAAGGATCCGGCCTGGTATGCCAGTGGCGAAATACAGAATCCGCAGCGGATGATGCGGGCCCTGGAAGTGATGATGGGCACCGGAAAGTCCATCCGCAGCTTTCAGCAGTCCGCTGCTGCAGGCAGAAATTTCAATATCATTAAAATTGGATTAACGTTACCGCGGGAGGAATTGTACCGCCAAATTAACCACCGGGTGGATGAAATGATAGCGCAGGGTCTTGAAAAAGAAGTGCGGTCACTCTTACCCTATCGCGGCCTGAATGCCCTGCAAACAGAGGGTTACAGCGAAATCTTTG
>JANPGT010000867.1:0-4552 GCA_031424135.1 Chitinophagaceae bacterium | reverse complement strand
CGCGGTAAGAGGTTGTCTGGTGAAAAGCGATGCAGCAGACCCGTCCGTATGGCGGCCGGGCGGGCAACGATGCCCAATAGCAACACAAAAGCCGGTAACATAACTACCACAAATTTTAAAAACTGTAACACCTATGGCGATTGTTGATTTGGTAATGCCTAAGCTGGGTGAAAGTATTGTGGAAGCCACGATTTTAAAATGGCTGAAACAACCCGGCGACACTGTACAGCAGGACGAGACGGTGCTGGAAATTGCTACGGACAAAGTAGACAGCGAAGTGCCCAGTACGGTAGAAGGCGTGGTGGAGGAACTGCTGTTTAACGTAAATGATGTAGTGCCTGTGGGTGCTGTGATTGCCAGGATGCGTACCAGCGCAGCCGGGCCGGTTACCGCAGCACCGGTAGCAATACAACCCGTGGCAGAAAAAACAATTACACCTGTGCGTGAGATGATAGACATACCGGCTGCCGCATCCAATGGTCAGCAGCAGGCAGTAAACAGTGGAAGCCGTTTCTATTCTCCACTGGTATTAAATATTGCCGGCAGCGAAGGGGTAAGCATGACCGAACTGGAAACCATGCCCGGCACCGGCAACGAAGGCCGGGTTACCAAAAAAGACATTTTACAATATATCAGCGATAAAAAACTGGGCAAAGCAAATTACCAGCCCAGCACCGGCAGCAGCCTGCAGCCATCGCGCCAGCCTGCAGCCAGTACATCACAGTTGAGCAGCGTTGGTGGCGGCAATACAGAGATTATTGAGATGGACCGCATGCGCAAACTGATTGCAGATCACATGGTGCGCAGCAAGCAGACCAGTGCGCATGTAACCAGTTTTACCGAAGCAGATGTTACCAACCTGGTGCAGTGGCGCGAGAAAATAAAACAATCTTTTGAAAAGAGAGAAGGCACAAAAATTACTTTTACACCGCTGTTTATTGAAGCCATTGTAAAGTGCATTAAAAAATACCCGCTGATCAACAGCTCACTGGAAGGAGATAAAATCATAATAAAAAAAGACATCAATATAGGGATGGCAGCGGCATTGCCCAGTGGCAACCTGATTGTGCCGGTGATAAAAAATGCTGATAACCTGAACCTGGTAGGACTCACTAAACAGGTAAATACCCTGGCCGATAACGCCCGCAACAACCGGCTGCAGCCCGCCGATATACAGGGCGGCACTTTTACCCTCACCAATGTGGGCACTTTTGGCAGCCTGATGGGCACGCCTATAATCAACCAGCCGCAGGTGGCTATTTTGGCCGTAGGTGCTATTAAGAAACGCCCGGTGGTAATTGAAACGGAGCAGGGCGATACCATTGGTATACGCCATATGATGTATTTGTCAATGAGCTATGACCACCGCATTATAGACGGTGCATTGGGCGCTACCTTCCTGACGGCAGTGGCGGCAGAATTACAGAATTTTAATCCCGACAGAGATTTTTAACATCCACCTGTTTGATATTTCACTGATAAACCCCGGATTATTCCGGGGTTTTATATTTTTAAATGCTAAACAGTATTGCTTTGTGGTGCGTCAGACATGCGCCATGGCGGTAAATTTCGTGTTTTTGTTGGGAGGGGCTACAAGTGTCATTTCCAGGTTGCTATGCATGAGACACGCATCACACTGGCTGCACTCAGCGCACCAGCACTGTAGTACCCGTTTTCTTATACGTTTTATTATCCACGCCGGTGGCTTCCACCACCCATACTACCGTTTGGGTTTGCTGCGCAGCGCCATTTACAAATCCATTCCACCCTTCATACTCACTGGAGGTTTGAAACAGCAGTTGCCCCCAGCGGTTGAACACTTTAAAATAATGCAGATCTTTCAGTCCCCTTAACATGGGTCGCAGCACATCATTTTTACCATCTTTATTGGGAGTAAAGCCAGATGGCACAAATATCTCAATGCCATTTACAATTTTCACAAATTGTGTATCTGTGGTTAAGCAACCACTGGCGGTGGTAATATCAATGAAATACAGCTGATCCGCTGCGCTGGTAAACTTAGGCGCTGCAATGGTATCTTCATTCAGGTGCTGGCCAGGCCGCCACAGGTACCTCCTGCCGAAATTTCTGGCCTTTAAATCGATCTGCGTATTCACCAGGGTAAATTTGTCGGGGTAAGCAACGGCCGCACGTGGCTTGTCAATCAGTATCTTTTTTGTGCTGGTAATTACCCTGCATCCTTCCTGGCTGCTGAGCTGTGCATAATAAGTACCGGTTTGCTGCACATGAAAAGTATTCTGGGTGCCGTTTATAAGCGGTACATTGTCTTTATACCACTGAATAGTGTATACGGGCTGCACAAACAGTACGGCACTGTCGTTACTGGTAATACAATAGGCATCCTTACCCAGCACATACAGCGAATCGTCTACAATATCTGCCTTTACCAATACCGTATCAAAGGAAGCGCAACCTCCCCCGCTGCTGCTGGCCCTTAAAATATACCTGGTGGTGACCGAAGGACTGGCCAGCGGATTAGAAATATTTGCATTAGACAATCCCGTTGAAGGAAACCAGCGATAGCTCAGGCCGGGCCTGGGCGCCACCCCAATCTGCACTTTTTCCTGGTTGCAGGATCTTACATCCGGACCTGCATGCGCGTTAACAGTTAAGGTATCTATCAGTTTTGCATACAAGGTATCCAGGCAACCATAACCGTTATAAGGCACCAGCTCAACAGCTATTTTAGTGCCGGGTGGTGGCGGTGGAGAAAGTGTAAGGGTTTGTCCGTTGCCAATCACGGTACTCAGCGTACTGTTAAACCATTTGTAGCTGGAATAGCCATAAGGCGCTACCACATTTACAGCAGTATCATCGGGGCAATACGCGGCGCCTGTAAATTCTCCGCTGCATTCAGAATTCACGTCTACATAAGCATACCCAAAATGCCGCCTGAAGGTACAGTCGGCCGTCTTAAAAAAAAGCCGGATGGTCTTGCCCGCCATATTATCAAGATTGATGGACACCGCCGACCAGTCTTTAAACCAAACCGGGGTATTGGTGCCGGGATTGGGCGACAGTTGAAAACCAGGCAAGGGCGAACCATAGGGGTAAAACGTAAAAGAAGAACAGTCTATACGCAGGTTGTCAGTAACATTGGTAATCTCCACTTCCATGCGCGGTTGCTCGCTTTCCTGGTGATTGGGATCCTGGAACACTACAGCATAGTGGTAAATTAAACTATACACATCTTTATTGGCCGGGATGGTAAATTCATAAGCAACTCCTTCCGCTTCATTACCACCGGAGGTATTGCCCAGCTTGATAGAGTGACCGCTTCCATTGGGACAGTTCACCGGGAAATCACCATAAGGATCCATTCCGTTGCCGGGGAAACTGGTCATCATGGTATGCTGATCACCTACCGGTCCACCTGCAAGATTAAGGGAGATAACGTTTGTACCATTTACAGAAGCTACATGCCCAACATAGCACCGCCAACCGCTGAAACCACCCGTTTCAAAATCAATATTGGGAGGGCAATCCTGGGCCTTCACGGAATTAAACAGACCAGCCAGCAGCAACGCTGTTATCCATGCCCGGGAGGCAAAACAGTAAGATGCACAACAAGCGGTTCGTTTTTGCAACTGAATTGGTTTAAGAAGTATTGATAAAAGACAAAGAAGCACAAACCCTTGCTTTTACCGGTGTATCTGCAATAAAAATCAACTATCTGTTATTTCACCGGACGACCCTTCATAAAACCAAACAGGAATTTGTTTTCAGGGTGCCGGTATTTTTATTATTTGGGGGGATGACGACCAACTGTTCAACTCAAAACCAGCTCACTCACCCTACAAGTTAATTTATCCGACTAAAACCTCAAAATAATTGTCATAATAAACTGATGTCTTTCATTACTGTTTAAGTTGGGCAGGCTAAAAAATAATTTTCGCGTCACAATTACCTTAACCTCTTCATTTACGGAGGAATGCCTTACACAGTTGCCTTTTTTACATAAATAACGGAAGAATTTTTTCACGGTAAAATGCAACTGTTCCGCCGCCTTCGATGCATTCCACAGATTCTACCCACATTGTAGTATTGCCTGCCACCTGAATCTTGCGGAACTTTCCTCTTCCGCAGGGCGCCTTTGGCAGCGGAAAATCTCATTCACCATTAAACCATTTATTATGAGCACAGTTAGTATCCCCGCGTTTCATGTGTCAGACGCCAGCAAATTAGAAGGCGGCGGCGATGTTTTTATTCAGAGCAGGAAAGACGCTGTTTCATCAGGTATTTTTACGATTAAGATTGCTGCGCATTTTGATCCCGCAGCAGACGATTACCCCTCGGGCTCTATTTACATTAAAACAGACCTCAGTGACTCAGCAAAAGGAGCATTTACCGCCACTTCTGTTGAGCTCATTAATTCTTATGGCAAGCACAACCCCACTGTTTACCTTACCGGAAGATGCAAAGCGGAGCAGGCTCCCGTAGGTGCAGCCGTACTCAAAGGCCTGCGGTACTGGGTAATGATTGCAGATAACCAGCGCGATAATAACGGCACTCCCGATATTGTGGGCTTTGC
>JANPGT010000866.1:0-1782 GCA_031424135.1 Chitinophagaceae bacterium | reverse complement strand
GCATTTAATGTACCCAGGATATAATTGGTAGCAATGCTGCGGTCTTTTATGGTGGCGTTGGCGGTAGTAACACTTTTGAAGCTGGGTTTCTTTGCCTCCACACCCACGGGCAGTTTGGCAAGGCTTGTTTTGATATTGTTTAACAGGGTCTGCTCATCAATATTGCCTACCACAACCAGGTAACATCTTTTCTTTCCCAGTAAACCTGCATAATATTTTTTAGCATCGGCAATGGTAAGCTGCTCCAGCGAAGTAGGGGTACCATTGGGATTTTTTGCATAGTCTGAGCCGCCGAACAGTCCTTCAGTAGCCATTTTACGCAGGGCTGCATCGGGGTCTGCTTCCTGCTGTTTGGCGCCGGAAATCATTTGTGCCTTCATCAGCTTAAATTCATTTTCGTCCATGGCAGGGTTCAGAATGGCATCGGCAAACATGGCCCAGCTTTCTGCCCATTTGTCCTTCAGGCAGGTCATGGTCATTTTGCTGTAGTCTTTGGCGGCGCTTGCATTAAAGCTGGTACCCAGCTGGTCTGCTTTGGCGGCAAAATCATCTTTGTTGATGGTTTTGGTACCACCATCCAGTGCCAGGTTCAGCGCCAGCGGCTCCAGTCCCTGCTGTGCCTCAGAAATATTAGCGGTACCTCCTTTGATGAAAAGGCTGGCAGTAATCACTTCTTTGGGCGTTTTTTTGAAAATGATTTTCAGGCCCTCGTAATTAATTTCTTTGGTACCGCCCTGCGCCGCGCCACTGAGGCCCAGCAGCACAAAGCTGAAAACAGTAAGTATAATCCGGTTAATATATTGCATGGTATAGTATTTAGAAGTGATATTAATTAAACAGCGCATCTACATCGGTTACCTTCCAGTTTTTTTGCTGGGCGGGGTTTAACAAAAGGCCTTTTACGCAAGGCTTTCCTTTGATGTATTTTCTCACGTATTCCTGCAGATCTGCCCGGGTAACTTTATTAATCTCATCCACATAGCTGAAATAATAATTTAAAGAAGCAGATGCCCACCAGAAAGTGAGGGTATGCACATAATTGGAAGTTACTTCGGTATTGTATTTTTCACCATTGGCCAGTTTTATTTTGGCGGTGGCAATCTGTTCGTCTGTAAAATAGTCCGGTGCATCAAACTGGTCTACCTGTGCTTTCAGGGCTTTGAACGATGCGGCGAATTTTGCCGGGTTGGGAATCATAAAAAGGGAAATAGGCCCCACATATTTTTGGGTGGAGTAATTAAGGCCCGCATTCAGTGCATAGCCACTGTCCAGCAGGTTCTTCTGAAATTTGGAATTTTTCTGTGTAAGTATATAAGAAAACACATCGGCTACAATGGTGTTTTTTACATCGTTCCTGGTATCGGGTCCCATCCAGCCAATCTGTAATGCCGGCACCTGTGCATTGGGGCTGGTAACAGCAAAGCTGAGTGAATCAGCAGGGTTGAGCGGTGCAAATTCAGGGATGGGCCATTTTTGGAAGGGGTCAAAATCGCAGGGCTTCCAGTCGCCAAAGATGCTGTTTACCTGTTTCAGCACATCGTCATTTTTTATATCGCCGGCTACTACCAGGATGGAGTTATTAGGGTAGTAATATTTGTCTTTAATGACGTTCATTTTTTCGGTGGTACAGGTAAGAATCACATTGTGATCACCTATCACATTCTTCCTCGAAAAAAGATTGCCCCACATGGTATGGTTGAATTTGTCTATCAGTGGCCAGAAGGGACTGCTTTCGCCACGCTGAAATTCGCCGTCTACTACAGGGTTTTCTTTTTTCATTTC
>JANPGT010000865.1:0-3478 GCA_031424135.1 Chitinophagaceae bacterium | reverse complement strand
TAAGAAGCGCGTGCGGTTGGCCGAAATACTATTACTATTGCTGCGCTGTGCCTTACTGGCATGTATAGCTATAGCATTTGCCGCGCCTGTTTGGAGAAGCCAGGCGGTTAATTCCTCGAAAGGCTGGGTGCTGATGAGCAGGCAGCAACTGGTCTCCACCTATGAACATTTTAAACCCACCATTGATTCTTTACTGCAGGCCGGAATGGAGTTTCACTATTTTGAAGAAGGTTTCAAAAAAGAAAAATTGCCTGACGCATTGAAATTACCAACCGACAGCAATACAGAGCAAGCTTCTTACCGGCAACTGATGGCCCTGTTGAATCAGCAGGCAGATGCGGCTATGCCGGTTTACCTGTTTACAGATAACTGGCTCCGCAATTTTAGCGGGCGCCGTACTGCAGTAGCGCTTAACCTGCATTGGTATACGTTTACACCCGCAGCTGGTAATGAACAGCCGGCAACAGATACCAGCGCGCTTCATATTAGTATCTACAGTCATCAATATACAAATGATGCGCGTTACCTGAAAGCAGCATTGAGCGCCATTCAGCAATTCAGCAGGAAGCATATGGTGATACAATCAACCACTGCTGTAAATGATATTCCTGCACAGGCGGACTGGCTTTTCTGGCTGGCAGATGAACCTGCGGTAATAAATGGGGCTGACAATATTGTACAGTATGTAAAAGGGAAGCCGTCTTCCAATACATCCTGGATACTACCAGCCGCGCAGGATTTTTTTTCGCCAGTTGATTTGTATACAGCCGTTCTTGAAAATGATGCGGCTAAACAACAGCGGCAACTGTTATGGAAAGATGGCTATGGCAACCCCATGCTGACCAGGCAGCAGGAAGACAATGCCCAATACTATTGGTTGTATACGCATATAGACCCGAAATGGAATGAACTGCCCTGGAGCGATAATTTTCCGCAATTGCTTTTTCAATTGTTGTATGAGAAGCAGCCGCAGCAATCTGCCGGAAAACGATTTGCCATAATAGACAGTACGCAATTAATGCCTTTGCATGTTCCGGCCAGCGAAGCAGTCAGCAAACCGGCGATTTTTAGTGAAACAAAACTGGATAGCCTGTTCTGGTTAACAGCCTTCCTGCTGTTCTTTGCAGAACGCGTCTTATCATTTTATCACCGCAAAATAACGGGCAATGGATGAAATGAAAGGCAGGCATATTATTAACCAGTTGCGCAGCAAATGGCTGCTCACCACACTGCTGGGCAATGTATTGTTGTCAGCTGGGCTGGCTTTTTTGCTGGCTGTGATCCTGCATGAATGGTGGGGGTGGACCTTGCTATGGGGTATTTTATTTGCAGCGGCGGTATGCATGATATTATTGCTGTGGCAACGCCCATGGCTGATGAAAAATGAAGATATGGCCCGCTGGCTAAACCAAACTTATCCGCAGCTGGAAGAAAGCTGCGGATTGCTGTTGCGGGAACCCGGTTCTTTAAACTTCCTGGAACGCTTACAATATGGCAGAACAAACAATGCGTTGCTGGGCATTGAAGTGCCTTTGCCGCTGTTGAAAAAATTGGGCAGGGCAGCAGCTGTAGCCGCCATTATGGCCGTTGCAGGTATATTGGTCTATCAGTTTCCATCTGCAAAAAATAGCAATAGTGAACAGCATTCGGTTTCTGCGCCAGCAGTTAAAGAAGAGAAATTATTACCACAGGTGGCCAGTATCAATGTCACCATTACACCACCGTTATATACAGCAAAGCCGGCAAGACGGCAGCAAGCGTTTAACCTGTTGGCAGAAGAAGCTTCTGTAGTTGACTGGCAATTGCAAACCAATACTGCTGCCCATACGGTTGCGTTTATTTTTAATGACAAAATGAAGACGGTATTACAACCCGTTGATGCAGCAAGAACGCGCTGGCGCTTTACCAGGAAAATAGATACCACCGGATTTTACCAGGTAAGCATAGATGGTATACTCTCTGAATTTTACACTATAGAAACCATTATTGATAAAGCACCGGTGATTCATTTGCTGTCACCCAAACAATACACTACCATAGAATACGGCGATGCTCCCCTGGTAAAATTAAACACCCAAATCAGCGATGATTATGCAGTAAAGGATGCATTTATTGCAGCTACTATCGCCAGTGGAAGCGGAGAAGCGGTTACATTTAAAGAACAAAAGATAGTGATGCACGGTTTTACCCCGGGTAAAAGCCAATACCAGTTGCAACAGGTGTTATCGTTAACCGGGTTGGGTATGCAGGCAGGTGATGAGCTCTACTTTTATGTGCAGGCTACCGATAATCACCAGCAACAAACGCGCTCAGATATCTATATTGTTCACCTGCCGGATACAGCGCAACTGATGAGCCTGGACGGACTGGCCAACACACTCACGCTAAAGCCGGAATATTTCAGGAGCCAGCGCCAGATAATTATTGAGACAGAACAGTTGCTGAAAGATCGGGACACACTCAGCGCGGAGGAGTTTAAAAACCGCAGCAATAACCTTGGCATCGACCAAAAATTATTGCGGCTGCGTTATGGAAAATTCCTGGGAGACGAAGAGGAGTCGGGCGAAGAAGGTGCCGGAGCACTGGGGGATATTGCCGATTTCAGCAACGCAGATAAAGTGAGGGATGCTTTTACAGACAAACACGACAATGCAGAAGATGCTACTTTTTACGAGCCGGAAACAAAAAAACAACTGCGGGCAACGCTTACAGAGATGTGGAATGCGGAACTGCGGCTCAGGACCTTTGTTCCAAAAGAAGCGCTGCCTTTTGAATATAAAGCGCTGCGTTTATTGAAAGACCTGCAGCAGCAATCAAGGGCCTATGTGGCAAAAACCAATTTTAAAACTACGCCGCTTGATCTTAAGAAAAGACTGACAGGCGATATCAGTAAAATAGATCCGCCGGTAGTACAGAAAAATATTCTTCAGCAGCCCGACCTGCTGCAAGCTGTGCGAAATGCGCTTGCTGTGCTTGAAGACATTACCACTACCGGCGATGCGTCAGCAATGGAAATGGAGACGCTTCGGCAGGCCAGTCTTCGTTTGCAGGAACAGGCTACGCGTCAGCCAGCTGTATACCTGGCAGCAGTAGCTGCCATGAAAAAAATTGTGGCTTCGTTGACTACGAACAAAAACATCGATGCACAGGATGTACTGGTGGCGCAAAATGGCCTGCAGAAAATGCTGGACGCACCGGCCCTTTTTCCATCTGCAGTGAAAGGCCCCGCAAAGCAGGCGTTGTCTAAACAATATTTTGATAATCTTCAAAACAGGCATCCCTGATGTATTGGTACTATATAATGGCAATGGCCTGTGCCCTGCTGGTATTTCTTCTGTACAGGGAATGGACAAGGGCGAAAAAATCAAGGTTGTACGGGCGTTTGCTGGCATCTGTACTGGCTGTCGGCAGCCTGTTATGGATGGCCCATCCGTCTGCGGAACCAAAAAAAAACGCTGCTGTAAAGCAACTGGTAATA
>JANPGT010000864.1:0-2431 GCA_031424135.1 Chitinophagaceae bacterium | reverse complement strand
AGATCATCAAGGCAATCTTTGGATAGGAACCAATAAAACCGGTTTGGATGTACTAAACACGAAAACCAACATCTTCACCCACCAGCCGCTGGCCGATGAAAAGATCAGCGCTGTATACGAAGATGCAGACCGCAATATGTGGGTGGGCTCTTACGGTGGCGGCCTCTACTTATATGACAGGCTGCACCATTCATTTACCGGATTTACCTATAGCGCGGGAAACCCCGGCTCTATCAGCGATAATAAAGTATTCAGAATATTTGGCGACAGCAAGCATCGCCTGTGGGTGGGTACAGACGGAGGCGGACTGAACCTGTTTGATTACGCAACAAAAAAATTCCACCGTTACCAGCACGATATCCGAAACAGCAACAGCCTGCCGGCCAATGCGGTATACTCAATCGGCGAAGACGATAAAGGTGATATTTGGATAGGCACTGAAAACGGCGGGCTCAGTATTTTCACTCCATCCACCGGGGTATTCAATAATTACCTGCACGATGACATGGACAATAACAGCCTTAGCAATAATTCGCTCTATACCACCTACAGAGACAAAAAGGGCAATATGTGGGTAGGCACTTTCTCCGGCGGCGTTGATGTACACAACCAGGACTATAATAAATTTACCCACTACAAACATAACAGCAGCCCCGGAAGCCTCAGTAATAATTATGTATTGTGTATTATCGAAGATTCAAAAAAGAGAATCTGGGTGGGCACCGATGGCGGCGGGCTAAACCTGTTTGACCCGCGCACAAAGAAATTTACCCGGTTTCAGCACCGGCCCGGAGACAGGAATAGCCTCTGCGGTAATTACATACTGAACCTGTGCGAAGATAGCCGTGGCAATATCTGGGTGGGCACCTGGGGAGACGGGCTGACTGTTTTTAACCCCGAAAAAAACAGTTACCGGCATTTTAAAAACAACCCGGCAGACAGCAGCACCCTGAATAACAATAATGCCTGGAGCATTTTTGAAGACCATGATAAAAATATCTGGGTGGGCACGCATGGCGCGGGACTGGACCTCTACAACCCTTCCACCGGCGGCTTTGTACACCACATGAGTAACCCGCAAACCCCTGCCAGCATCAGCAGTAATATTATTCACAAGATAATTGCAGACCGTAACAATAATCTGTGGATTGCCACCGATGAAGGCGGACTCAATTATTTCGATCAAAAAACCAAACGCTTTTCCAGTTTTGTACATAACGACAAAAAAAACAGCCTGAGTAATAACAGCCTGCTGGGGGTTGAACTTGACAAAAAGGAGAATTTGTGGATCAGCACTATGGCAGGCCTGAATTATTACGATACCAAAACAAAACAGTTTACCGTTTACACTACTGCCGATGGACTGCCGAACAATGCCATCTTCGGTGTACTGGAAGACGGCCATCAAAACCTGTGGATCAGCACCAACAAGGGCATCAGCAAATTTAATCCGCAAACAAAAAAAGTAAAGAATTATGATACCGGTGATGGACTGCAGTCCAACGAATTTAAAGACCACGCCTACCTGCGCAGCAGCAGCGGCGTCTTTTATTTTGGCGGTATCAACGGGTTTAATGAATTCATTCCGGATTCTATCAAAGAAAACAATTTTGATCCGCCGCTGGTGATTACCGGTTTCCAGCTATTTAATAAAAACGTACTCATTGAAACAGACAGTGCACATCCGTCTGTGCTGAAAAAATCTATTACCGAAACCAGCACTATTGAAGTACCCTATACCAGCGCTGTCATTTCTTTTGAATTTGCATCGCTGAATTATACCAGCACAGAGAAAAAGAAATACGCCTATATGCTGAAGGGCTTTGACAAAGACTGGAATGAAATAGGGGCCGAACGCAAAGCTACTTATACCCGGCTGGAACCGGGCGAATACAGCTTCCTGGTACGCGGTTTAAACAATACAGGCGGATGGTCTGAGCACACTGCGCAGGTAAAGCTCACCGTTATACCGCCCTTCTGGCTTACCTGGTGGTTTAAGCTGATCATAGCTGTACTGGCTGCCGGCGCGCTCTTTATTGTTTTCAAGACCCGCATCAATATCATTAAAGCCCAGAAAGAAAAACTGGCGCACCTGGTGAATGAAAGAACGGGGCAGCTGGCCATTTCTATACAGGAGGAGAAAAAATCGAGGGTAGAAGCGGAAGAAGCCAACAAAGCGAAAAGCATTTTCCTGGCCACCATGAGCCATGAAATAAGAACCCCTATGAATGGCATCATCGGTATGTCTTCGCTGCTGGCGCAAACCCCGCTTTCCGAAGAGCAGCGCAATTATACAGAAACCATTCAAACCTGCGGTGAAAGCCTGTTAACCGTCATCAATGATGTACTGGATTTTTCAAAAATAGAATCCGGCAAAATGGAACTGGAGGAAAAAGACTTCTGCCTGCGCACCTGCGTGGAAGAAGTGCTG
>JANPGT010000863.1:0-3509 GCA_031424135.1 Chitinophagaceae bacterium | reverse complement strand
TATGTTTTTTTGTTTCCGGCTACCGCATCCGGGATGCATTCACCCCAGGTATCCCTTTCGGCTTCAGACCTGCGCAGTTTGGTTATACATTGCCGGTAGTATATTTAATCTGGATATTTGTTGTACTTGCTTTGTACCCGCTTTGTAAAAAATACAACCGTTATAAAAGTACACACACGCACTGGTGGCTCAGTTATTTGTAAGCAGCAGGCGGAAGCCCGGAGAAAAATGTACATCCTGTGCGGGTATTGTAGCCGGGAAGAATGATTTTTTGTGCAGCCAAAAAGCGCAGGATGGTGAATGCTGCCGGGGTGTTTTGCACCGTAAACTATTTCCTGGCGATATCCGCTACGGTCCGCTTTTCCAGCACTTTCAGCGTTGCGTCTCTAACGTTTACCATCATATCATGAAGGCCGCAGCTTTTTTCATCACAATTTTTGCAACGCTCATAAAAATTCAGGCTTACACAGGGTAATAATGCAATTGGCCCATCGAGCAGGCGCATTACTTTAGCAACGGGTACCTGCGCCGGGGGCACGGCAAAATAATAACCGCCACCCTTTCCCTTTTTACTTTCCAGAACACCCGCTTTTTTCAGCTCCAGCAAGATGTTTTCCAGGAATTTCAGGGGAATCTTTTTCTTCTTGGCAATTTCAGCTATCAGCACGGGGCCTTTATCCGTATTCTGGGCCAGGTACATCAGCGCCTTAAAAGCATACTGGGTTTTTTTAGAAAGCATTCGTTTTATTTTTTACTTGTAACCGGATGACAACACTGCATTGAATTGCGCATTAAGAAAGCGACTGTTACAATCCCAATACATCTTTCATGCTAAAAATACCTTTTTTTCCCTTTACAAACTCAGCTGCCAAAACCGCACCAGTGGCAAAGCCAGTCCGGTTGTGCGCGGTGTGTACAATACCAATGGTATCAATGGCAGAATGATAGGTAACCGTATGGGTGCCCGGAGCCGGGTCTATCCGTTTGCTGATAATAGAAAGTTCACGGGGGTTACTGGTTTCATCGTTTACCCATTTGTCTTTCCGGTCTATGCTGGCAAGCACCTGTTCGGCAAGCGTAACAGCGGTGCCGCTGGGCGCATCTTTTTTCTGGGTATGGTGTATTTCCTCCATGCTTACTTCATAATCGGCATGAGGTTTCATCAGTTCTGCCAGGCGTTTGTTTATTTCAAAGAAGATATTTACGCCCACGCTGAAATTGCTGGCATACAAAAAACAGCCATTTTGCTGCAGACACCAGGCTTTTGCTTCCTCCAGCCTCTCAAGCCAGCCGGTGCTGCCACAAACCAGGGGCACGCCGTATTCAAGGCATTTCATTACATTGTTAAAAGCGCTGTGAGGACTGGTAAATTCTATTGCCGCATCCGCTTTCTGCAGGTTGGCCTCCGTAAAGTCTGCGGCATTGTCTACATCAATTTTCAGCACAATTTCATGTCCCCGCTCAAGTGCGATGGCTTCAATGGCCTTGCCCATTTTTCCATATCCAATAAGGGCAATTTTAATTCCTTTGCGTACTGCCGCTGCTGCCTCCATCTTACGGTAAATTTTAATTTTTGCAAAGGTAACTACAAGGGATGGTTTTACAAGGCGTGAGGCGTCAATCGTGAGTGGTGAGTCGTCAGCCAGGAGGGTTCAGACGCAAAGCGACGGATAAACATTCCTTCAACAAATCGCCCCAGCTGGCCAAATTCCAAATTCCCGGTCCCCCATTCCTGATTCGCCGCCTACCGCATCAACTTCTTTGCCTCGCCGCTGATGACTTCCTGCACCAGCGTGTGCATGGAGCCCTGGGGCTGATTCAGTACAAAATCGAGTATTTTCTTGCTAAGATCCAATCCATTGGCCTCTGGTGGCAATACAGAAGCTACCTGGTTAATCAGGTGTATGTTCTGATCTTTCAGGTTGCGTACGGCTTCCCAGGCATCTGCGCTTACGTATATCTGTTGAGAAAGGTTATGATCAAATTCCTGGCGGATGGTTTGGGTAAGCAACTGCTGCATCTGTACCTTGTCCATGCCGGGCTGGCTGCTGCGGCTGATAAGGTTGGGAATGGCAATGCGGTCGGCCAGTATTACCAGGCGTTCATACGCCGCCAGTTGCAGGGGCTGCGTGCTGCCGGGCGCCGCTGCCGGCGCGGCGGTAGTAAGTTTTACTTCTTCTGGTATTGCTTTTTTGTCTTTCTGGTAGAAATAATAATAGATTATAAGCAGGGCTACTAATACGCCAATACTGATTACAATAGTGCTGGTTTCCATGAATGAATATTTATTTGATGCAAATGTAAGTTGCTGCCCAAAAATGGCATATTTATCTTTTTTGCAGAAGCTATAAACTATATAATACCCGATTTGTTGTTATTTTTGAATAAATTATTCGTGTATGGAAACAATCGTGGCGGCACCCGTAACCCTTACCCATAGGGCTGTGACAGAAATAAAAAGACTCATGGCGGAAGAGGCATTTGACGCCACCAAAACATTGCGGATCGGCGTTAAAGGTGGCGGCTGTTCTGGCATGACCTATATATTGGGTTTTGACGAAAAACAGGCCGCCGATGAAGTTTTTGAAACAAGTGGTCTCACCTATATAATGAACCCGGGGCACGGTATTTACCTGATGGGCATGGAAGTAGATTGGCAGGACGGGCTCAATGCCCGCGGATTCAGTTTTTCGAACCCCAATGCCAGTAAAACCTGCGGTTGCGGTACCAGTTTCGCCGTATAGGGCTTAGAGGTGCTAAGAATTAAAAGAGAAAAGGAGGTTTGAGGGGCGTTTGTCGCACAGGGTTAACAGGTAAAAAGAGATAAAGCGGTTTGGGAACCAACCGGCTTGACAACCCTGATTGGGCATCCTTGCCCGCCAGAATGAATTTTTCAGGCTGGCGTAGCACTCTTGTACTTCTGTAGCTATGGGCAGCCACCTCATAAATACCAGGCGTAACAATATTTTAAATTCCGCATATTCAATCCCGGCCGGGGTTGTAAAATTATTGCCTTGTTTCCGGGGCTATTCAAATTACGCCCTTTCAGGGCCTGAAGAATTACGAAAAATCTTACGCCAATACTGTCTTGCACCCCAAAAATTACTCACGCCTCAAGAGTTTATTCTAACAAACCCACCAAATCTTCGCCATCTTTCTCTTTCCAGAAAACACGCACTTTCTGGGTAATGATTGAATCAATGGATTTGCCGGTATAATCGGCCTGGATGGGTAACTGGCGGCTGTAACGTCTGTCAATCAGCACACAAAGCTCCACTTTGGCGGGTCTGCCAAAATCCAGCAGCGCATCCAGCGCAGCGCGGATGGTACGGCCGGTATACAATACGTCATCAATAATAATCACCTGCTTGTTTTCTATGCTGAACGGGATATCGGTTTTATTGGCAATGTGCAGCTGGTTGCGCACATCATCGCGGTAAAAAGTGATATCAAGTTTGCCATACAACACTTTCTCCTCACCCACTTCTTTTCTAAGCTGGGCAATGATC
>JANPGT010000862.1:0-5805 GCA_031424135.1 Chitinophagaceae bacterium | reverse complement strand
GATTTACCAATTAAGATCTGCCAGGCTATCGCCACCGGCCGGCAGCTACTTTTTCAATATCCGGTGTAATTGCCTGGCTGTTTTGAACCCACATTGACTGGCAATATATTCAATTGTATACTCTGGATTATTCAGCATGGTGCCGGCATACTCCCTCCGCAAAAGGGTAAGGTATTCCAATATAGTAGACCCTGTTTTTTCCTTAAACACCCTGCTGAGGTTTCTTGGACTCATCCCCACCAGCGAAGCCAGCGTTTCAATATCATTTTCACGGGAAAGATTTTCAATAAGATAATCCTGCACTTCATGTATCTGTGGATTGATATGATTCCGGTAGTCAAGGTAAATACTTTGCTGATTGTGCTTACCGCTTCGCCTGTGGTAAACCACCAACCCCCTTGCCACTTTGTGCGTAAACAGCGGGCCTTTCAGATCTTCCAGTATGGCCAGTGCCAGATCAATACCCGCACTGATACCCGCACTGGTATAAACGTTGTTGCTTTTTATAAATAAAATATCTGCTACCACTTTCGCCTGTGGAAACTGTTTTTGCAGTGCTTTTACCCGCCTCCAGTGAGTGGTACATTCCGTATCTTTTAATAAGCCAGCATGTCCCAGCGCAAAAGCACCGTTACAGATGGAACAAACGATGACCCTTCTTTCTGCACAGGCTTTCAGCCAGTCAAAAAAAGCCCTTTCCGCCCCAAATGAAATACTTTCCACATAGTCCATATCCATACCGGGAACAAATACAAAATCTCCTTCTTTTAATTTCGCCAGCCTGAAATCCGCTACGTTTCCAAACCCGAGACCCGCCGTACTTACTGGTGCTTCATGGTACTTGTAAAATTCAATATCAATTTCAAAACCGTAGAACTTTGCTTCCGTAAAAACCTGTACGGGGCCTGCAAGATCCAGCAATTCAACAGTGGGGGGAATGATAAAAGCGAACTTCTGCATAATTGTAAATGATTAAATTGTTGGCTAAAGGTAAACAGCAATGCAGCCCCTGAAACGGACAACAGGATGTCAAATACAGACAACCCCGGATCAGCCATTTCAAGTTAGTCTAAAATTTCGCAAGTAAACCCCAACATGTTCAAACCGTTGATAATGCTTTGCAGGCAGGATGGCTGCACGCCTTCCACTCTTAAGATTTTATCGCAGTCAGCCAGGTCAAAGTTTATCCTGGCCTCCGAAAACAATGCCTGCAACAGGCGCAATATCCGCTTTGCCTGGGTCCTGTTCTGAACATCGGTTTTAAATACTTCTATCATAGTAAAATGGTGTTTAAAAGTATAATTGCAGCGCCGTTACGGGAATTGAGCAGTGAGGTGCCCTGTATTCCCGTAATTGTGGTATAAAGTTACTCCTGGTAATGCGTCCTCAACAGACAGGAAGATGTCACAAACAGCCACAAAAAAAAGCCGTCCTGTACAGAACGGCTTGCTGCAATTTTTACGTCCCTGGACTATTTACAATTGGCACAGGTACAGGTGGCGCCACAATTGCAATCTGCGCAGGTGCAATTTGGATTGCTGCATTTTACGTGCGTGGCGAACTGAATTAAGGTTGTTACTGATTTCATACTTTTTGTTTTTATTGTTAATTGATTTTACAAAACTACTTCCCTGACACCCCTTACCTGTTACATTACTTTGGGTAAACTTTCTGTAATTTTGGGTTTACACTGCATTAAGCGACACGGGTCTCTGCAAAGTCATTTCTCTGAAATAAGTAGGCGTTAGACCGGTAATTCGCTTAAACTGGGTAGAAAGATGCGCGGCACTGCTGAAGCCAAGATCAAAAGCCATCTGCGACAAGCTTAGCTGGCCATGAATCAGCAGCTCCTTCACTTTTTCGACCCGCTGATCGATAAAATATTTTTCAATAGTACGGCCTTCCACAGCAGAAAACAGGCTGCTGAGGTAAGTGTATTCGTGGTGCACCGCATTGGTAATATAACTGGACAGTTTCCAGTTAGCATCATCTGCATTCATTTCATTCCTGGCTTTAACAAGCACCAATTGCTTTATCTGCTCAATTAAAGCATTGCTACGGCTGTCTATCAGTTCAAAGCCAATATTTTTGAGACGGCACAACAAACGGGCTTTCTGGTCTTCCGACAATGCGCCGTTTAACCAAACCTGGCTTATCGTTACCTTTTGAAACGGGATTACTTCCTTTACCAAAATATCTTTCACGGCCAGTACACAACGATGACAGACCATATTTTTAATGAGTAACATACTGGAAGCCATAACAGTATTTTATTTGATGAATTAATGCATTGGGGTTTGCTTATTCAGCCACAGCAGGTATAAACCAATCGTGAAGTCAATGGAGAGGCAAAACAAATCGTAGTGTGGCGGTATTAACCCGGGGTTCGCAAAGAAGCTGTACAGCATGTCCCAGCAGCCGTGCAGAAAATACCCCAGTGCAAGTAAATTCCTGCACTTTTTAACTCCATAATATGCCAATAGCAGGAACACAACTGCCTGGAGAGCATTCACCATCAGCGCCTGCAAATCCGTCCAGGCAAATCCAACATAAAGAAAGCCAATCCCGGAGAGTATCAGTCCGTACACCAGGTTTTTATCCTTTAATCTCAACAGGTAAACCAGCAATATTGTTAACAGGCCGGAGCCAACACCTATACTTATGGGAATCATAAATTTGATTTTATAGCAGTTAATTAATTTACTTTATGCGCTCAAAATATTCAGTCCGCCCAAATAATGAGATACCAATAAAACCCCTCACTTTAAGCTTTTTGCCTTCCAGTACCATTTTACAGGAATAAGTTTTACCAGATTGGGGGTCATAGATTTCTCCTCCCGTATAGCCCCCATTATCGTAGGTAAAATGCGTGAATAGCTCAATGCCCAGCAGCTCCCTTCCCCGTAAAGCCTTCGATGGGTTGCGGACATCCTTGCCCGGTCTGGCTATCCATATTGATTTTCCGTAAAACAGCTGCCCCTGCATATAGATTTCAATTTTTGCATCTCTTTCAGGCGACCAATAGACCCCAACTATTTCGTTTGGAAGCCCTGGGCCCGGCAATGCAAAACCCTGGAAAAAAAAGGATAACATCACCCAACAAATACCCGATTGTAGTTTTTTCATATTTTCTTTTTAATTATCGTGTAGTAAAACCACAGCGCGGCATATTCTAAAGCATCAGTTATAATCCAGTGAAATTTTTACAAAATGCTCAAACCGCTGGCCATACTGCCCGGCAATTCTTTTTAAACACAGGTCAATGAGGTATTGCTTTTGCAACATGTCATATTTTACAATATCTACATTGCGAAACCGCAGTGCATTGGCTGCAGAAAAAGAAGCCGGCATCAGTAAATGCAATTCGTCCAGTGCTATTTTACCGGCGTCGCCGGTAGTAACAAGCGTCAATCCGTATTTTGTCCGCACAGTTGAACCATTCAAGCTAAATGCGCTGAAAGAAGCGGGCAAGCTGCGGCCATAGGTTTCAATAATACCTGCCATATCAAACTCATCAATTCCGTTTTCCAGCAGCAGGCCAATCTTCCGGTTTTTTCTAAAAAGAAGTTTTCGCACAACATCAAATTTATTGCTGCCGCTCAGCGCCACGCTTGCATGTGCTGTCTTAATTTCAGCCGCCGGATAAGCAATACGGGTAAGTACTTTTTGCATTGTTTCCCTCCCAAACAAAGCATCGATTACGGTCAGGCTTCCCTCAACAGCATTGGATACACCTGCTGTACTGTATAAATTTCCGTTTTGTGTAACGGCAACATCCTGTACCCAGCAAGGCTTACTGAAATGAACTTTCAGGTTAGCGTAGTCCGATGCATGGCAGGTCAATGGTTTTCCATCGTACAACCCGGTGGCTGCGGCCGTGGAGGCACCATCACAAATTGCCAGCAAACGGGTATGGCCGGTAAAATGGTTTCTTATCCAGGAGACGATGGTACTGTCCTGGTTTTCATCCCGTTTGGATAAAGCTGGTACCACAATAATATCCGCAGGCAGCCGCATTGCATCAGCCTCAGCAAATGTCAAATGGGGTACTACAAAGAGATCTCTTTTTATTAAAACGGGGGTTTTGTCTTTGGCAACAATATAGACGTTGGCGTTCTCCGTTGCGTTAAACAAATAGAACGGAGCAAGCATATCGAATAATACGGTGGTTGCGGCATCTGCAACAATAAATACATTCTTTTTACCCTTGTTGATGTCAGGCACAAAAGATTGGAAATTACTGTCGCCCTGCCATGCAGCAGGTGGGTTTGTTAGATTTCGAACAGGCCTGCATGCATTGAAACACAGCACGACCAGGAAAAAAAGGATTGCGATTGAACCTGATATCTTTACTATTTTCATGACGATTATTTTAATGGTGAATGGAGCAGCAAGTTGCCCATCTCATCGGGTGACCTCAGTTTTCAAAAACTGCTTTTTAAAAGTAAAATGATAAACTTCTGTTCCGCTCATATGAACCGGCAATGCATTGACAAATACCCATCCGGCAAGGCCCACATAATTAAATGCATCAATAATGGTATTGAACTTCTTAATTTTCCCATCGCTGCCTGCTAGCCATTTGCCACGCCAAAAGTCCTTTTCCTCACCGTAATCAATATCTATAGTCACTTTATTACTTAGCAATCCCCGGGTGGCAATCAACTGGCAGTACTGTTCCACCCTGGAAGAATCATCCTGTGATTGTGCAACAACTGAGCACAATAAGACCGCCATGGTCAGCAAAATTTTATTTTTCATTGTAATTCTTTTAATATGCTGATTTCAACAGTATCGATTCCGGTGCGGGTCCGTATGCATCATGCCCGGTGTTGCCGTCCGCCTTCGCCGGTAAGCCTACCGTTGAATGCACTGGCTGTTGAATGCCCGGAAGCGTATTGTTTCCAGCTGCCCCGGCTGGCACATGATTCATTTCAATCACCACTATCAATGGTAACATAATTACCAAGCCAAACACTTTGGCTGCGAACATTGTCTTTTTCATTTTATTTTATTTTTTATTTGTTATTGGATACTGCAAAGCTATATTGCCAATCAAGGCTTCAAAAGACAGGCTGATGTCAAAAACGGACAACCTGAAACGTTCAGTAAATTTTTTTTATGAATATGTCCGTTGTATGTAAGTGCAGTGCGGCAATAGTCAGAGAGAGCCTACAGCCAGCTGCATTTGCCGAAACAGGATCATTAACGCTTTACAACTGGAACAGTATGCTACCCGTAAAGCTGGGGCCATTGACTATTAAAAAATATTGAAGAAATTGTGCTCTATTCGCACAAAAAATCCATTGGGCGCGGTTCTCAGCAGATTGCCACTCACCTGCTTTTTATAGCCTATATCTACCCTGCTTGCGCTGTTGAAAATCAGTTGCACAGAAGGGGCAATATCTGTGTAATATTTTCCGGAACCGGTATTCAGTTGTGCCAGGACTTCCATCATCAGGTTTACATTGGTCTGCCGGTAAGCCCTGTATTCCGCCGGCAACATCAGTTTGCCAATTGAAAAACTATAGTTCAGTGCCCTGCTGTTCTTTATGCCATACAGGTACTTGTTGTTATTCCCGTTGTCCATTGCCTTCACAAAAGAAATGGCAGAAGACAGCGCCACTTTTTGCAACAATTGAGTGGCTACTATACCGGCTTCAAACCCGGTATTGTGCCCATACATATTGATTTCTTCCTGGTGAATATCACTGTTATTAAAACTTGCTGTACCAAAAGCCGCCATCCGGAAATGTTTTTGTATGGCATCCCTGCTCAGGAAACGGTACTTAGCATACATACTAC
>JANPGT010000861.1:0-3920 GCA_031424135.1 Chitinophagaceae bacterium | reverse complement strand
GCGGCACTGCTGGTGCGGTGGCTCGATCCGGGGTGGATGCACAGGTAAGCGGTGCGGGAAGCGTTACCTATAAAGGCGGTGCTACCAATGTGGCCCAGCAGGTGAGCGGCGCCGGTAGTGTGAAGAAGGTGGAGTAGTTTATAGTTCTTAGTTCTCAGTTCTTAGTCCGTAGCTGGATTTCCTCAAAAAATAATAATCATACAATGTATAAATATCTTTTTCTATTGTCGTGTACTGTATTGATAATGTCTTCCTGCAGGTACCGGCATGGTAAACATCATTCCGGAAGTGGTATAAATGGTAGTGAGCAGCGCAGCGTAACGGGTTTTACAGGTGTGGAAACCCATGGCGATATTGACATCGTTCTATCCCAGGGAAATTTTAGTGTACGCGTGGACGCAGACAGAGACCTGCTGGCCGATATTGAAACGGTGGTAGAGAATGGCCGGTTAAAGGTGCGCCTTAAAGACAATATTTCATTTATGGATGATCGCGGGGGCGCCACCATTTACATCAGTGCCCCGGAACTGAATGCATTTGAAACCCACGGCTCCGGCGATATACGCAGCGAGGGAAAAATTGCAGACAAAAACAAAATGGAAATAGTGATTTCGGGAAGTGGTGATATAAACCTGCAACTGGACTGCCCGGAAATCAACACCAGCACAGACGGCAGCGGTGATATTACGCTCTCCGGTACCAGCAGGAACCTGGCCTGCAAAACCAGTGGCAGTGGCGATCTGCATGCAGGTGATTTGAAAGCCGAAAATGTAAAAGTAACGGTACATGGCAGCGGCGATGCCAGCGTGTTTGCCAGTGAATCACTGGACGTAGAAGTATCCGGCAGCGGGGATGTTCATTACAGGGGAGAACCTAAAATCAGTACCGCTGTGCATGGCAGTGGCACCGTTTCAAAAATGGACTAGTCTATAACGCTTATTTATATCAGCCACCCGGTTTTGCAGGGTGGCTTTTTTGTGCGGAAAATCGTGGTTACAGGTTTACATACTTAACCGTTATCCAAACATCCCTGTTTCTACCCTTATCATCTGTGCAGGAAATTTTAACCGGGCCTTCATCGGGCACAAAAAACTGTTTTTCTCCTTTATGGCTGGATTTATAGAATTTATTATTGATATACCAGTAGATATTGCCGGCGTCTGCAGCCGTCCGGCAAACCAGCTGCAATGGTTCCGGGTGTTTTCTGCTTATCAGGTATTCGGTGCCGTTAGCAGGTGACATGATAAGCGGTGCACCTTCTTTAAAAACCTTTTCGCAGGCAGGGTTATGCGGCGGAATGGCAGCAAATGCTACCCGGTTATCAGACATCCAGGCCTGCATATCGGGTGTAATAATGTTATATATTTTCTTCTTATAGCCGGTTGCCGGCACACAGCTCTGGCAATAGGCCGTTTTTTCATCGGCACTTATCAGCAGCTCCTGCATATTATCGCATTTTCCTGCAGAAGATACCAGCGGGATGAAATAGTCTGTAACAATATTGCTGCAGTAGTCGCTGGGCGGCAGACCGGTTTCTGAACAAACCTGGCGGATATCGCAGTCTTTGGGCTGGGTAAACCATTCCTGGTCGCTGTCGTAGTCAATGGTATTAAAAATTTTGAACAGCAACGGCGTAGCAATATTGGCACCGCTTAATTCAGGTATACCCTGCGCAGAGAAATTACCCGTCCATACACCAATGGTAAACTGTTTGTTGTAGCCAATGCTCCATGCATCTCTTCTGCCATAGGAGGTGCCGGTCTTCCAGGCAATCTTGGGCATGTGTTCGGTGCTTTGCCAGTTCAGCGGAAAATCCGGGCGGTTTACTTTCGACAGCGTTTCATTGATCATAAAGTTGGCGGCGGTGCTTAATACGCGGGTGCTGCTGCGCAGGCTGTCTGCGGCGGTGTATGAAGGTTTTACATAGACGCCTTCATTGGCAAAAGCACTGTATAGTCCCGTTAGTTCTTCCAGGGTAGCACCACAGCCACCCAGAATCATTGAAAGTCCCAGTTTCTGCTGATCTTTTTTTACCTGTTGAAAATTACAGGCGGCCAGTTTTTGTACCAGCTTATCCTTACCCAGCAGGCGCAGGCTTTTCACCGCGGGTATGTTCAGCGAATGCTCCAGTGCATACTCCATGCTGGTATAGCCATTGAATTTTTTATCATAATTCTCCGGCGCGTAGCCCTGGTAATTAACAGCCACATCTGTAATCATCATCTTGGGTGTAAGCAGGCCTTCGTCTATGCACAACCCATAAAGCAGTGGTTTAAGGGTACTGCCCGGCTGCCGGATGGCGGCAGCACCATTCACCTGGCCGCCGTCTGTAGTATCTTTAAAATTGGCCGAGCCGATATAGGCAATCACCTGGTGGCTGCGGTTGTCTAATACTATAACAGCTGCATTGCGTATGTTTTTCAACGTGAGCGAGCGGGAGTAGTCAGCCACCAGCTTTTCAATGGTGAGCTGGGTATGCATGTTGATATGCGTCTTAATATTATCACCGCCCTGTTTTGCCAGGCGGTAAGACAAATGGGGAAGATAAGCCGGTACGGTGCCTCTTGTGGCCAGCAGGGGTTCGTCCAGTGCGTCTTTTATTTCTTTTTGGGTGAATATTTTTGTGGCCGCAAATTTTTCCAGCCACCGGTTACGTTCTTTTACAATCAGGTCATTGTTTCTGCCAATCACCAGGCTGGATGGCCGGTTGGGAATGATGGAGAGGGCCGTTATCTCCGCCAGTGATAAGTGATCAGGATTCTTTTTAAAATACAGCGTAGCAGCAGATTTAACGCCCTGTATATTGCCGCCATAGGGCACCAGGTTGAGGTAGAGCTGCAGTATTTCGTCTTTGCTGTATTTCCATTCCAGTTGCAGTGCACGGAACATTTCAATGCCTTTATTGAAATAACTGCGCTGTTTGGGTTCCAGGGCCCTGGCTACCTGCATGGTAATGGTTGAGGCACCGGATGTACGTTTCAGCCTGAGCAGGTTGTTGAAGAAAGCCCTGCCCATGGCCAGCACATTGATGCCGGGGTGATGGTAAAAATATTTGTCCTCTTTTTCTACAATGGTTTTGCGGAGCAAGGGAGAAATTTCGCTGAGCTCGGTTTTCATGCGCCATTGCTGATCTTTGGTAAGATAGGCGTGAATGACTTCCCCCTTATTATCAGTAATGATGGTGGAGTAGCTGATCTTGTCAGGTACGGGAAATATAAAATTGAGGATAATAAATGTAAGCAACAGCGCCGCCAGACCAAGCAGGACTTTTCTGATAAAAGATGATATAGAAAGCAATTTTAATTTCATTGTCAAAAGAAAAGCGCAGCTCACGGAAAACACGGTATTAACAAATTCTTATCTACCAGAATTTGTAAAGACCTCCAGCTTCTGTTTACCTTTCTGCTGTAATACTTTCTTACCATGGTGCCGCAAGGTCATCCTCCATAAGTTCCCGCTACTAATATCAGGTTTTCTTTTTCCAGATAATGGAAACAACCCCTGTTTTTTAAAATCATTTTTGTACTTTAACACTGGTTTTTAAAAAAACCTTAACCAACCCTCTATGCGTATTGCAAAGCTCTTTGTAATTCCGGTATTCATCGGAGTTATTTTTTTATATGGCTGTAACCGCCAGGCTGTTGCCCTTGACTACACCAATGCAAAAGACGAAGTGCCCCAGCTGGGCAATCTTATATTCCGCTTTAATAAGCCGCTTGTAAATGATTCCCTGCTGGATCGCTGGGATTCTACCGAGTATATTTCTTTTGAACCAAAAATCCCCGGGCGTTTCCGCTGGGAGCATGGCGACGAACTGGTCTTCTCTCCTTCCAGGCCGCTGGCACCGGCTACCACCTATAAGGCAAATATCAATAAAGAATTGCTGCGCTATTCGGCATTCGACAAAGTAGAGAAAGGAG
>JANPGT010000860.1:0-5753 GCA_031424135.1 Chitinophagaceae bacterium | reverse complement strand
GTATTTGTATTTCCGGTAGTAGTGGCATTACCGGCCTGGTGACCAAAAAAACTGTTATTGGTGCCGGACGTTACGGCCTCTCCTGCCGCCCGGCCGAAGAAAACATTATTGGGCACGGGATCTATTTTTCCGGATAGTATATTGTTTGTTTTGAACACCAGGGGCCTGTCATCTGCAGTACCTATAAAATCAGTACTTGCATTGGTGCCGGTATTGCCCCCGGTATTCCAGGCAAGATTGGCCAGGTTGGTCCGGGTAGCCAGTTTACTCCAGAGATTACCGTTCCAGTAATAGAAGCCTTCCCCATAGGGCAGCGCTGCGTTGTTGTTGTAAACCAGTAAAGACAATCTTGGATTGGCGACGGTAACCACATCCGAATCAGAAATAAGGCTGATGCGTGGTATCAGTAATCCCTTGTCGGTACTTTTGATATCAAGTATGGCAGAGGCGTGGGGTAAAGAACCATCGCTGTTGATGGCCACGTTTTGCGACCAGCCAATAATTGCGGCAAAGAGCCATGTAACTATAAGGATAATTTTTTTCATGATGAGGTGTTTTTGAAAAAGTGTAACGACGGTAAACAGCCGCAGTATTATTTCTTTTGCAGCACTAATTGTTTCAGTGCTGCCAATTCTGCTTTTAAAGATGCAATCATTTTCTGCTGTTCCTGTATGGCTGCCAGTGCAATACCTGCAGGGTCTACAGTGCTGATGCCTTTGTCGTCGGTGCCTACAGCAAACAATGAGTAGAATTGCTGGGCTGTTGGACCAATATGGTATTCGCTGGTGCCTTTGTATTTCCATCGTTGGATAGAAAGGCTGTTGATTTTTTGTAACAATGCTGCGCCGTCCAAACTGGAAAAGTCTTCTTTTTTATTGATGTCTGAAGTATTGGTCCAGGTGCCGCCCTGGGTAAGGTAAGCTGCATTGCCATTGGTATTATCGATGCCCACTTCCATGGCATGGTTGGCGGAAGTAGAAGTTCGGCCAAAAGCCCATCTGTCAACCGCATCATCACCAAACACCATGGTATTGCTGGTAGACACAGTGGCGTGGTACCCTAGGGCTGTGGTATTATTTAGTGCTGATGAGTTGGGGCCGCAATCAAATCCTACGGCAGTATTATTATCTCCGGTAGTGTTGGTATACAATGCCTGGCTACCTACGGCCGTATTCTGAAAGCCAATACTGTTCTTGTACAATGATTCTACACCAATACCTATATTGGAATAACCGCTGGTATTATAGGGCATGGCATAATAACCCAGCGCTGCATTTTTGTAGCCATAATCATTGTACCACAGCGAGAATGTGCCGGCAGCTGTATTATAGTCGCCACCAATATTATCACTTAGCGCGAAAGCTCCCATAGCTGTATTGGAACTGCCGGAAGTGTTTGCGCTCATTGCTTTCAGCCCGCCGGCAACATTATTACTACCACTTGTATTTACCAGCAATGCGTAATTGCCCAGTGCAAGGTTGTCGGTTCCTGAGGTATTTAAATACAGTGTTCTGTAACCCAGCCCGATATTGTCACTGGCGGTGGTATTGTAGTAAAGCGATTCCATTCCCAATGCAATATTGCCACTGCCGCTGGTGTTGGAATACAGGGACTGTGTGCCGCTGGCAATATTAAACCTGCCGCTGGTATTTGAATAGAGGGCATCGTTACCAACTGCCGCATTAAAGTAGCCATTGGTATTGCTGAACATAGACCTGTAGCCCACTGCGGTATTGGTACTGCCGGAATCATTGGAAAATAGGGCTTCATAGCCTGCTGCCGTATTGCCAAAGCCGGATTTATTGGAATACAGCGATCTGTTGCCAATACCAACATTATTACTGCCATAGCTATTGGAAAACAGCGATTGGAAACCTACCGCCGTATTGGCATCTCCCTCGTTGGTCTGCATGGCTTTTGCACCAAGAGCCGTATTGGTATTACCCTCACGTGTGCCCGCCCCGGCCTGGTGTCCAAAAAAACTGTTATTGCTGCCTGTAGTAATGGCCTCGCCGGCAGACTGCCCAAGGAATACATTGTTGGGGACCGGGTCTATTTTTCCGGAAAAAATATTATTGGTTTTGAAAACCAGCGGCCTGTTGTCAGACGTTCCTATAAAATCTATATTGGCATTGGTGCCGGCATTTCCCCCGGTATTCCAGGCAAGGTTCGCAAGATTGCTCCTGGTGGCCAGCTTGCTCCAAAGCGTGCCATTCCAGAAATAAAATCCTTCGCCGTCTGTCAGCGCTGCATTTGTATTGTACACCAGTAGTGATAATCTTGGATTGGCGATTGTAACCACATCCGACTCCGAGAGAAGGCTGATGCGTGGTATCAGCAAACCTTTGTCGGCACTTTTAATATCCAGGATGGCTGAAGCATGTGGCAGGGTGCCATCGCTGTTGATGGCAACATTCTGCGCGTGCAGCATGTAGCTGGCTATACAGCAAACAAATGCCAGAACAAGAAATCTCATACGCATTGTTTTAAGTGGTTTTTTTACCGCATGGTATTAATGTGCAGTGTTATAAACGCTGGTTGTTTTGACAGTATTAATTACAGGTGACTGTCTTGCCTGCGTTGGCATTGCGGAATGCCTGTTCTTCATCCGGCGTACAAACTTCTTTTTGTATTATCTGCGCATCTATACCCAGGCCCTGCACTTTGCAGACCTTGCACGTGGTTGCAGCGTCTTTTTTCTTGCTGCAGCCAGCAATAGAAATTAATACCAGTAAAAGAAAGGTGGACATTGTTGAAAACTTTTTCATGTTGTAGTATTTTAAGGTGGTTGAAAAAAATGCAGTCAGCGGGCTCTTTTGCGGTTGCCGCAGGAGCCTTATACAGTGGTTAGTTTTGATGGCCAGCCCAATGCTGGCTTGCCTGCCGGTTGACAATTCAAAAGTATCCTGACTACAAAGCATTGTTTTCACCCATTGGGGTAGTTTTAAAAAATACCACGGATCGGTAACGGTAAAATAATTGGAGCGAATAAAATTAGAGGACGGATGATTATTTCTTCATCAGTTCGCGGAGGCGCCAGATAGCGGAGGCTCTTGAGTTGGCGTCAATTTTCAGATAGCCGCTTTTGATATGGGCTTTAATGGTGTTCACAGAAATAAACAGGGCTTCCGCCATTTGGTTATTAGTATTACCATTGTACATATATTTCAGCACTTCAAATTCTCTTTCTGTGAGGGGCGACAGCAGGTGCCGGTTTATTTTCTGCAGCTGCAGTGCAGGGTCCTGCCGGTTTAAACTGCTGGCAAAATTAGCGATGGCTATTTCCAGGGTCGCCAGCAGGGTTTTTTCATTGAAAGGCTTCACAATATACCCGCTGGGTGCCACCAGTTTGGCCTGTTCCAGTGTGTCTCTGTCTGCGTAGGAAGTAAGAAAAATAAATGGCAAACTGTATTTCTCATTGATGAGCCTGGCAATATCAATCCCGTTTTCAGCGCTTTCCAGGTTAATGTCCAGTATAACAGCATCGGGTGTATTGAACTGCAGCTCGTATTTTGCTTCAGCATCATCGTAGGCAATACCCGATACGGTAAAATCATTATTATCCAGGTACATCGAAATGTTCTTTGCAATAACCGGTTCATCTTCTACAATCAGTATTCTAATCTCATTCATATTATGCGGGTGTAGGCTCAGGCCAGTTTGTATTTCTTTATCTGCATGGCAACCACCGCCCCGTTGTCGTTGTACATCGTCAGCGATGCTTTTAGTTTTTGTGCAAAAGCGGCTATCAGTTGCAGGCCAAACGACTGTGTTTCTGAAGAAGCGCTGTTTGCTGCCGGGAAGCCTTTGCCATTGTCTTTTACCAGCAGCTGCAGTGTATTTTCTTTTTCTTTTAATGAGATCTGCAGTATGCCTTTGCTGATATCGCTGAATGCGTATTTAAGAGAATTGCTCACCAGTTCATTAATGATGAGTCCCAGCGGAATCACGGTGTCAATATCCAGGTTCAGCCGGTCAATATCTGTTTCCAGCCGGATGGCACCGGGGTTTATATTATAGGAAGCAAAAAGATTTTCAGAAAGATTCTTAATGTAATCCTCTATCCTGATACCGCGGATATTATTTTCCTGGTACAGGAACTGGTGAATAATGGCCATGCTTTGTACACGGTTCTTGCCTTCCCTAATGGCCTGGGCGGCAGGGTTATTGCCTGCCAGGCTGAGCGACTGTATGTCTAGCAGGCTGGAGATGATTTGCAGGTTATTTTTCACCCGGTGATGAATTTCACGCATCAGCACCTTCAGCTCATCAGATTGTTGCTGGATGACATTGTTTTTCACACGCTGCTTCCTGTACATGAAAAAGATGGTGATACCGGATAGCAGCAGCAGGGCAGCGGCCATCAGTAACTGCCATCTCACTTTTTCTTGCTTTACCAGTTCTGCTGCGCTGGCTGCATTTTCGCGTATGATGGCGGCCTTTAATGCCAATTCTGTTTGCAGCTGCACTTTTTTTAGATCATTTTCCCGCTGCAGTAATTTGTTGAATTCTTTTTCGCTGCCTACCGCTGAGTCTTTGAACCTGTTCTGCAGCTGCAGGCTTTTCTTCACCGCCATTTCCCTGGATAGCTGCAGGGCCGACAGTTTGTTTTCTGCATGTAAAAGGGCGATATCTTTTTCTTTTTTGGCTGTTTCGTATTTTGTTTCCAGCTCAGTCATTGTTTCCCGCTGCTGTAGCCTGATAAGGCTGTCTTTCAATGCAAATAACCTGTCGGCGGCGGCAACGGCTTCAGTTGTTTTGCCGTTTTTTTTCAACAGCCGGTACAGTAATTTTTCGTTGGTATAGCTGTTTATCAGTTCGCTGTCATTTTCCAGCAGGCGCTCGTTTTCCAGTGTGTATCTCAGTGCTGTGGCGGGCTGGTTTTCCTGTTCATAAAATTCCGCCAGGTAGATATTGGCCAATGCGGCATTCGAATATGCGCCGTCTTTCAGCAATTCCTGCTTCACTTCTTCCATAAAGGCTACTTTCTTTTCAAAAGCTTGTTGTTTCCAGTCGTTAAACAGCATGCGGTGTACCGGGGGGTCTTTGGTATAGTCTCTTTTACCGGACAGTACAAACTGCTTTTGCTCATCTACCAGGGCTGAAAATTTTTTAGCATTGCCCGATGCATAATAGAAATTGGCAAACCGGTACAAGACGATGCCGTAATCCATCCTGATGCCTTTTGCTTTGGTAAGCGCATGGGCCTTGCTGAAATATTTTTCTGCTTCGGGATAGTTGTCGGCATGCTGGAAAAGTCTTGCAATCTCGGAATAAACCACCCAGTTTTTATAGGGAAACTGGCGGTTATTCAGCAGTTCGGCTTCGTGGTAGTAATATAGTGCTGAATCAATGTTGTGTAGTTTCCCAAAGCTCATTCCATGAAACACCAGGTATTTCATATGGGGTTCATAAGAAGTTGTTTTAGCCAGCCAGGGTGCGGCATTCTTCAGGTGCAGCAGGCCTGTTGCAGGTTCTTCGCGCAAGATATAGCTATTGCCCAGCGATAAGTGGTAGTTGGCGATATAATCATTGTCACCGGTTTTTTCCGCAAAGGGAAGGCCCTTGCTTAATAGTGCGCCGGCACTGTCAAATCTGTCTTTATAAAAATATTTCATGGCCAGCGCATACAGGGTATCTGCCTTCTGCCGGTCGGTGGTAACATTTGCCAGTACTGCATCAATATGCTGGGCAGCTGCCGGTGTGGGGCACGCAACTGATACCAGTAATAGAAATACAACAAATTTCATAAG
>JANPGT010000859.1:0-3973 GCA_031424135.1 Chitinophagaceae bacterium | reverse complement strand
CTTTTGAATATACAGGTAGCCCGGCCGCCGGGAAAAAATTACTTCCACTGCCTGAGTTGCTTCGTACCAGTAATGAAAATCTGCAGATAATAGGTAACCCGGTAAATAGATCAGCTATAAGAATCCGTTTTACTGAAGTGGTGAAAAAAACTGAAAACAACCGGTTGGCAACCGTGCAGGTACTGAATTTGGCAGGGAGCTATTGTTTCAATCAGTCTGTTCAATTGAACCTGCTGCAGGATGGATTTGTGATAAAGCCTGTTAATCAGCATCTGTTGGGCGGAATATATATTGTACTTGTGAAATACGCTGGCAGGGTATACACTGCCAGGGCTGTTGTAGCACAGTAACAGCACAGCATGCTTCCGTTTAAAGGATGCGATTTGCTGTGGCTTCATGCTTTTTTCCGCCGGGAACTAAGGAACTTCCTGAAGGGTGTATCATAAGCGATCATTGCTACATACGCCATCGCCAGTAATAAAAGGGTGCAATCTTATCAGCCTGGCAGTAAAGAAGGAACGCAGCCCCATTTTTTCAATACGGGTATCATAGGCATAGCCAATCACAAAGCCGGATAAGCAGAAGAAAAAATCCACCGCCAGGAAGCCATGGCCAATGAAGTTTTTACTATAGTCGGTAAAAACAATTTCCATAAAATGAAACAGTACTACAGCAAGCGCTGCAATACCCCTCAGGCCATCCAGCATATCAAAATGAGGCCTGGTTTGTAAAATGCCGGTGTCTGCCTGTTGCATATGACTGGTTATTATTTGCAAATCACTTATTTTTAACTGCAGCTGGTAGCAGCAAATAGAAACAAAAAAGCCTCACTTTTACGGTGAAGCTTTTATTACGGCGGGAAGATACGTTTAACGATTGTCTATACAATGTTTTGAAACAAAATGGTGGAGTAAAACTAAAAAATAGGTTTCTTATGTATATCAGTAAAAGAGTGCTGGCGCTGTTGCTTATTGTAACCTGCACACGGTACAGCTCAGCAGCGCAATCAAATGCCACCGTTGATGTCTGCGTGTATGGGGGCACCTCCGCAGGTGTTATTGCCGCGTATACTGCAAAGAAAATGGGGAAGTCAGTTGTACTGGTGGAGCCGGGCCGGCACCTGGGCGGACTTTCATCAGGCGGACTGGGGTTTACAGACATCGGTAATAAGTATGCTATTTCAGGACTGGCGCTTGATTTCTACCGCAGGATAGGGCAGCACTACGGCAAATTTGAGCAATGGATTTTTGAACCGCATGTCGCAGAAGAAACGTTCCAGGAATATATACGCAGTGCTGGTCTCAATGTGCTGTATTCATCAAGGTTAAAATCTGTTGAAAAAAAAGGCACGGCAATTTCCTTCATTACAATTGAAAATGCCGGCCATCCGGAAACGGCTACCAACAGGACCATCAAAGCAAAAGTATTTATCGACTGCAGCTACGAAGGCGATTTGATGGCGAAAGCCGGCGTATCGTATACAGTAGGTCGTGAGTCCAATGCCCTGTACAACGAAACTTTTAATGGTGTGCAGATGAAAAACAAACACCAGTTTCCGGATGGCATTGATCCATACAAAATCAAGGGGCAACCGGAAAGCGGGCTGCTATGGGGCATCAGTGCTGCGCCTGCTCAGGCAGCCGGTGCTGGCGATAAAAAAGTGCAGGCTTATAACTTCAGGATATGCCTGACAAATAATCCTGCCAACCAGGTGGCTATTGAGCAGCCGGAAGGATATGATCCTGTAAGGTATGAGTTGCTGCTCAGGTTGCTGGAAAAAGAACCACAAAGGCCGTTTGACCTGATTATGAAGCCAGACATGATGCCCAACCAGAAAACGGACATCAATAATAATGGCCCCTTTTCAACAGATATGATAGGCATGAATTACGATTACCCGGAAGCTGGTTACGCCAGGCGGCAGGAAATACAGAAAGCACATGAGCTCTATAACAAAGGTCTTTTGTATTTCATAGGCCACGATCCACGGGTGCCTGCGTATCTGCGTACAGAGATGCTGAAATGGGGTTATCCAAAAGATGAATACACAGACAACGGAAATTGGTCGCCACAGATGTATGTGCGCGAAGCGCGGCGGATGCGGGGTGATTATATAATGACCCAGGCCAATTGCCAGGGAAAGGAAACAGTTACAGATGCCGTGGGCATGGCCGCTTATACAATGGATTCTCATAACTGCGACCGGGTGGTTATTACAGCAGCCGGCGTTGCCATGGTAAAAAATGAAGGCGATGTGCAGGAGGGTGGTTTTCCGCCTTATCCCATTGCTTACCGGTCGATTGTGCCCAAAGCAAATGAATGCACCAACCTGCTGGTACCTGTTTGTCTTTCTGCTTCTCATATTGCGTATGGTTCTATCAGGATGGAGCCGGTATTCATGGTGCTGGCGCAATCTGCTGCCGTTGCCGCATCATTGGCAATTGATAAAAAAACAACACTGCTGAAGGTAGATATGCTGCAACTGCAAAATATACTTTCTTCCAACCCCCTGGCAGATGGAAGCCGTGGTGATATTTTTATTGACAATGAAAAAACAGCAAATGTGCAGGTATCGGGTAAATGGAAAAAAGTCAGCGATGCAAGGAACAGCTATGGTGCTTCCTGGTTGCAAACGGATGGAGGTGGGCCGGAACCTAAGACAGTGCGATTCATTCCTGAAATTCCTGCAGCGGCAAAGTACCATATATATACTTATGTGCCCAGGATGACTGGCGGGGCTTCTGCGCTGGTTTTTAATATATCAGATGGCAAGGTCAGCAGGGAGGCAGTGCTGGATCAAAAAAGTGTTATCGTACAGGGCCAGGCCTCAGGCGAGTGGGTGTCATTGGGTGTGTATGATTTTCCGGCAGGCCGCAAGAGTTTTGTGGAGCTGAGCAATAAAAATGCCGATGGTGTTGTGGTAGCGGATGCCGTGCTGCTGGTGCCGGAGAAAAGGAAATGAAGTGGCGCCTGCCGGTATAGATTTGGTAAGCAACTAAAAGCAGCCCTCATCCATAGGTATATAGAACCACCATCAGTTGGAAATTTCCTGCGTTTGGTAGCTGAATTTTTGCGTTTTGCCTCATTTCTTACCAATAGCCTGTCTGTTTGAAATATGTTTGTATGGTAGAGACGTGGGGGCAATAACAGCATTGGCAGCAATACAAAAATCAAAAAAATAAGAATGAAACAGGATGCAAAAGAGTCGAAAAGGAATCTCCGCTGGTACATGCGCTATCTTCACAACAAGATTGGGTTTTTCATTTCCGGGCTGGTGATTATTTATGGATTAAGCGGTATTGTGCAGACGTACAGGGATACCAATTTTTTAAAGCATGATGTATTGCACGAAAAACAATTGGCAGCCGGATTAAATGAAGTGCAACTGGGCTCCAATTTAAAAATGAGGGATTTTAAAGTGACCAAAACAACAGGTGATACGCTTTATTTTAAAGATGGCACCTACAACGCTGCTACCGGTAAAGCGGCTTATACCACCAAAGAATGGTATGCCTGGATTATGCCCTTTACGGAGCTGCACAAGACGGCCAGTAAAAGCCTGGCGCATTATTTTACCACCATATTCGGGGTGGCAATGCTGTTTATGTCGATATCAGCTTTCTGGATGTTTAAACCCGGGACGAAATTGTTCAGCTCGGGTGTTTACCTTACCGTGGCGGGAATTATTGCGGCAGTTATTTTGTTGCTGATGTAATGGCCGCCTGGTTTTTTTCTCCCAGTTTTTTGGCGCTGTGTATGCAGCCAAAAAAATATTGCTATTGCGCCATGGCATCGCGCACCTAATTGAAAAATAGGAAACGTCCCTATTTTTTATGACTTTATATTAAAATTAATTACTGACAGGATGATGGTTTTACTGTAGTTGTAATAAAGGCACTGCAAGTCCCTCTTTTGTAATACCCGATCTATAGCCGGCTGTTATTTCTATCACCTTCAGCTCGCTGCCGGCATT
>JANPGT010000858.1:0-2910 GCA_031424135.1 Chitinophagaceae bacterium | reverse complement strand
GCCAGCCGGCTTGTATCATTGCTGAAAGGCATCAACAATGAGATAGATATTGTTCAGCAGCTTGACAGTGTTGAAGCGGCGGTTAAATACCTGCCCGCCACCGGTAGTGTAGATCTTATTTTCATGGATATTCAGCTGGCTGACGGGCTCAGTTTTGATATTTTCCAGCAAACCACGGTAGCCACACCCGTTATTTTCACCACCGCCTTCGACCAGTACACGCTGAAAGCTTTTAAAGTCAATAGTATTGATTACCTGCTGAAGCCCATTGATGAAAAAGAATTGAGGGGGGCAGTGGAAAAATACCAGCAGATCTATCATAAAAAAGACATTGATTTTTCCGAAAAGATACTAAGGGTGATGCGCGAAATGACCACCAGTGCCTATGCAGAACGGTTGCTGGTAAAGCGGGGACAGCAGCTGAGTTATCTTAAAACAGAAACCACCGCTTACTGTTATGCTGATGGAAAACTTTGTTACGCCGTTGATTTCAATAATAATAAATACCTGCTGGAGGCCAATCTCTCACAGCTGGAAGAAAAATTGCAGCCAGCCCGCTTTTACCGCATTAACCGCAACCTGCTGGTAAATATTGAATCTGTACGCAAAGTGCATACCTGGCTGGGCGGCAGGTTAAAACTTGAACTGGTACTGGCCGCGCATACAGAAACCATTGTAAGCCGCGAAAGGGTAAATGGATTTAAAAACTGGTTGGGGCAGTGAGCCGTCTCCTATCGTACTTACACTTAGGGTCATAGATTTCTTTTAAGCATCGCAAATAGAATATTTTCGCTAGATTGATACCGGTATTAACGCCGGTATTTTTGTGTAAAACAGTCTAAAAAACCAGCCATGCGGCCTGCTTTTTTACCTTTTATGACATCGCTTCTGCTGGTACTGGTGTATACCGCCGGGAGGGGGCAGGAGGCTCCAGTTAGTAATAACACCCTGGCACCGCTAAAAGGTATTTACCGTTTTTCGTCTTTCAATGAAGGGTCCATTATTTTCCGTAGTGGAATTATGACTGCTGCCAGGATGAATTACAATATTTCTTTTGATGAGATGCATTTTATTGATCAGCATGGTGATACACTGTCACTTGCAGCACCTGTTACCATCAATTTTATTAACCTCAATGGCAGCCGTTTCTATTACGATAAAGGGTTTATACAGGTGATTGACAATTTTAACGGGGTGGTGCTGGGCTTTAAACAGGTATTGTTTGCACAGCAGCAAAGGAAAGAGGGGTATAGCAGGCCAAGCCCGCAGGCGGAGGTAAATAGCTATTATTTTTTCAGGGGTAACGGACAGAAATATACATTGGCAGAAAATGAAGAGGTGCAGGTATACGCACGCGAGTATTATTTTTTCGGCAATACTGATGGAAGGTTTTCAAAATCAGGTATGGATTATCTCTATCAGCAGTTTCCCCAACACCGGTCAGCTATAAGTGAGTTTCTGAAAAAACATCATAGCAATTTTAATAAACTGGACGACTTGCTGGCTTTGCTGTCGTTTTGCAAACAGTTGAAATAAATGCAGGGTCCCCCCGATTCGCTTTTTTAGTGTTGTAAAAGGGAGCAGGGGGACCCTGCATTTATTTTAGTCTGTATAGTGTTTACCTGCAGTTATCCATGCTGTAATTTTATCCCTGTCTGCCTGCGCCAGTGCGGCCCTGGGGGGTTGCGGCATCTGGTTGGCAGTGCCAGCTCCGTCTACGGCACGGGTTTTAATCAGGTCGGCATTGGCTACTATATTGCAATCAACGGTAAAGTTCGGTGATTGGGTACCGTTATGACAACCAGCTACAGCACAATTGGTAGTTACAATTGATTTCACTGCTGTAAAATTGGTGCCTGCAGCGGCGGCAGGTACTGATGCGGTAGCAGATTTTACACAGCCCGCATTATCCTTTGCATTAAAAGTGTGATTGCCGGAAGACAATGTTGTAAATGTAGCTGATGCCTGGAAGGCGCCATTGTCTACACTGTAGGTGAAGCCGGTACTGCCGGCCGCAGTAATGGTAGCTGCACCATCGTTGGCACAGGGGTCAGCATTTTTTGTTACGGCAGCGCTTACAGTAATGGTTTTACCTGCGCATACATCTTTTGCATTAACTGTAATGGTAGCAGACCCGCTGCAGCCAGCGGCGGTTTTGGCAACAATGGTATAACTGCCGGCGGCCAGGTTGTTAAATGTTCCTGTTGCCTGGGCGGCGCCATTGTTTAAAGTATAAGTGAGACCAGTGCCGCCGGCACCAGTGGCAGTAATGCTGCCATTAGATACACCCGCATCGGCATCTGTAGCGGTTCCTGAAACGGTGATAGTGACACCCGCACATGGATTGGCAGGCGTACTGTCGCCTCCCTTGCTACAGGCAACAAAAATACTCGCAGAGAACGCAATCAGGAGCAACGCGTACAACAGGCTGTTCTTCTTCATAAAATGATTTGATTAGACAATAGATACCCGTGATACGGTTCTAACGTCTTATCCGTTGCCTGTATTGCACAGAAAAGTTTACACCGAAGCTGCTGAGCCTGATATTGCCAAAACCAACACCACCCAACGGTATTTTGGCATAGGGCTCAATTTGCCAGTTCATGTGCTTACCCAGCGGCTTTTCAAAACCTGCTGACAAATGAAGAATGGAGAGTACATGTTTAAATGTACTGTCATTGCTCCACGCAGCAGTCAGCTGCTGGTTCATATTATTTTTGTAGGAATAATTGTACTGCTGTTTTTTCATGAAATAAGAAGAGAGGCCCGCGCTGGCGAAAAAAGCCGTTTTTGCACCGGGATTAAACGTGTAGCGGACTTGCAGCGGCAGCTCCCACATGCGGCAATAACCTTCTACTTCTTCCAGTTTTACATACTGCGTCCAGTAATGTTTGGGTGGATGGTAATCAC
>JANPGT010000857.1:0-6340 GCA_031424135.1 Chitinophagaceae bacterium | reverse complement strand
TTGATCCCAGACAGGTGAACTGGGAAGCCCTGGGGGTTGATAATTTTCCGTACCGCCTGCGGCAGTCTACCGGTTGCGACAATTCGCTTGGATTGATAAAGCTGCATTTTTACAGCCCCTTTGGTGTTTACCTGCACGATACACCGTGGAAAAATTTATTTGGTTTCAATAAGCGTTACCTCAGCCATGGCTGTATGCGGTTGCAGAAAGCCAAAGAACTGGCCAGGTATGTAGTAAGCAGTAATACGCTTGCGGTAGACAGCATCAGTGAAGAAAATTGCCTGAAGAACCAGGCGCCTGTAACTGTGCCTGCCACTGAAGCAATACCTGTATTTGTAGTATACCATACAGCGTGGGCAGATGCTGCTGCAAAGGTCCGTTTTTATGAAGATCCCTACAATAAGATACCGCTGCAACGCCCGCCAGGCCCCAGGTAGTCATCATCACTCATTGTTAATGCGGTACAGCGTGCAGCTTCATGCAGCCGTATACTCAGTTGACCAGCTTTTCCAATTTATTTTCGTTTAGAATAGTAATGGTGCCGCCCCGTATCTCGATCAGCTTTTCTGATTTAAAATCACTCAAAGTACGGATAAGCGATTCAGTTGCGGTACCGGCAATGGTGGCCAGGTTTTCTCTGCTGAGGTCGATGGTAAAACCGGGATGGCCTGCGCTATTGTATTTTTTAGAGATGGTCATTAAAGCGATGGCCACTTTTTTGCGCAGTGAATTATAGGCCAGGCCCAGCAACTGGTTTTCCTTTTCGGAAATATTTTTTGCCAGCAACTGTATAAACCGCCTGCTGACTTCATGGTTTTTATTGATCATTTCTTCGAAATCTTCTTTTGGAATCACCGCCAGGGATGTTTCTTCAATCGCCTCGGCCGATTCCATGTACCTGGTATTTTCAAGAATGGGGATGTACCCAAGAAAATCTTCTTTCGAATAGAGATCAACCACCAGTTCTTTGCCTTCATGATTGGTCTTGTAGGTCTTTACTTTTCCGCTCAGTACATAGTACAGGCAATGTGGCCGGTTGCCCTCAGAAAAAATAAGTTGTTTCTTTTTGTATTTGTTGACGTTTCGGGTGCTTTTCAGTTCAGCCAGCAGTTCTTCACTGCTGCAGGAGCTTAAAATTGATTGCTGGCCGGCATCCTGCAGGTCGTTAGTAAAAGCCTCTTTCAGCAGGTCCTGCTTCGTTAGCCGGCTTTCTACCGCATTCAGCAATTCTGCCTCACTGAAAGGTTTTGTAATATAGTCATCAGCCCCCAGCTCCATCCCTTTCCTGAAATCCGTTCTTTCTGCTTTTGCGGTAAGAAAAATAAATGGCGTGTTCCTGGTAAGCGGATTTTTGTGCAGCATGTGCAATACGCCGTAGCCATCCAGCAAGGGCATCATAATATCGCAGATGATTAAATCAGGTTTTTCGCGCAGGGCGGTTTCTACTCCGATCTTACCATTTTCTGCGGTGAAAACCCGGTAATTGGCCAGTTCCATAATCTCTGCGGTGTTTTCCCTGATAAAATGACTGTCTTCAATCAGTAAGATTTTTTTCATAAATAAGTGATTGCTTTTCAGGTGCAGCAGGTAAATGGTGAAAGCGTGCTGCGCGCATATAAAAAGATGCCGGGTTTTATTCGTGAATAGACATTACCGGTATGTGCGACTGCAAAATCATTTGTTTGGAATGGCTCCTGTGCAGCAGACCGTCCAGCAGGCCATGGCTTTTTGGAATAATGATCAGCATGTCAAGATTATTTTTCTCCGAAAACTCATTAATGGCTTCTTCCACATTGCTGTGCTGCATAAAATGAAATACCGGCTTCACTTCTTCCAGCATTTCTCTCAGCCACTCAGAACCTTCCATGGCTTCATCACTGGCGAAACCGTGCCTGGCCGGTGTAATATGCAGTACATGTAACTGTGCGCTGAACTCTTTAACAAGGCTGACAATTTTTTCTGCGTGTACACTCTGTGTAACGTTCAGTAAATCGCAGGCCAGTCCTATCCGGCTGAGCCTGGTAAACCTGGTGCCCGGCGGCACTATCAGCAGGGGCGCGGAGAGATTTTTCATGGCAGCTACGGTATTGCTTCCGAATATCACCCTTTCAAAAGCTGATTTTCCAAAAGAACCCATTACCACAGCGTAGGGTTGTATGGCGTGGCAGTATTGCTGCAGTTGGGTGGCAAAAATACCTTCCTCTACACGGGTATAAATTTTTAATGTTTCGCTGGCTTTGTGTTGCAAACCGTCTTTCAATTGCTGCATGTTTTTTTCCGCGTCTTCCAGCAGCTCCTGGATAGACAGGGGCGCTACCGGTACTTCGCTCACCGGCATCGGAAAAGTATATACATGAAAAAGTGCGATGCTTGCTTTCACTGCCAGCGCCAGGTCCAGCGCATAGTTGGCTGCATTAATGGACGCCGGTGAAAAATCTACAGGTACAATAATCGTTTTCATACTAAATGCGTTTAATAATGTTTAATAGCTGCAGGATGCCGCTGCCGGCGTCCTGTTTCAGGCATGTGCAATAAAGATGGCCTGTGTAATTGTTTTAATAACTATTTCAGCCCTGCTGTGTTTAAAGAACCTGGACAGCATATTCCTGCCAAAGGCGCCCATTACAATGAATACATTTTTCTTTTTCAGCAGGTAGCCCAGCAATTCAGTTTCTGTATCGCCTTCCAGTGTTTCAAATCCAATGGAGGAGTAATGGCTGCTTAACCATTCTTTCAGCGCAGCTTCACCGTATGCTGCAGGCTCCTGGTTTTTCACCCTCAGCAGGGTTACTTTTTTATCATCCAGCTTTGGTAAAAGGTAACAGAATTGTTTAATGGCAAACATGGAAGATCTACTGCCATCGTAGGTAAAAACAATTTCTTCAATGCCTTCAAAGTTTTCGGGGGCAATAATCACCGGACATTCTGCATCTGCGAGTGTATCTTTCACAAAGGCAGTAGGCGTGCCTTCAAATTTTTTATTAAATGAGGTTTCAGCGTCTACTACCAGCAGGTCCGCGAAGCGGCTCTCGTATACAATTTCCCTGGCTGGTTCACCCGCATCGCGGTGAACGGCATAACTGGCGGCGCGGCGTTCACAGGCCTGTTTAAAAAATTCTATATTTTTCTCCACCAATACATTTTTCCTGGCATAGGCATCACAGCCTTTGTCTACCTGCCAGGCAAGCCCCGTACGACCGGCGTCCTGTACTACCAAATCTTCTTCTGCTGCCAGGTTTTCAAGGAAAACCCCGGTTATTTTTGAATGGGTCAGTCCGCCCAGCCAGCAGGCAAAATCCAGCGCGGGTGTATGCAGGTTGGTGCCATCAAGGGCCAGCAGTATCTTTTCCATGGCATAATTTTTACCAAAGCTATTTGCAGCGGAGGGCTATAAACATGATGGGTGTAAATGAAGCCAATGATTATAATCAAGTGGGGGCCGCCAGGTAGGGGTCGGTAGTTGTGGTTGCAGCAGCCATGCAGGGCGCCGGCCCATTGCTTCGCCAAGCGCTGCATTTTGTGCCGGACGGAACATCTACCGGACACATATGCTTTATGTGGGTAGCGCAGGTGGGCCGGTGTGCGGCCTAGTAGAGCAGGTTGTTCAATTTTTCCAGGTCAGCGATAATAATTTTTCCCTCTTTTATTTCTATCAGTTTTTCAGCTTTGAAATCGCTGAGCGTGCGTATCAGTGATTCTGTGGCAGTACCTACATAATGGGCAATATCATCCCGGGAAATTTCCAGTGGGTTGTTGCTTTCCTGGGTGTTGAATTTCCGGTGGATATCGCAGAGCGATTTGGCTACTCTTTTGCGCAATGAGCTATAGGCCAGGTTCAGCAGCCGCTGTTCTTTTTCCTTTACGTTCTGCGTAATGATGCGGATAAACCTGTTGGCCACATTAATATCCTTATAAATCATCTGCAGAAAATCTTCCCTGGGAATCTGCAGTATGTCAGCGTCTTCCAGTACAATGGCATTCTCTGCGTAATTGGTGTTTTCTATCAGCGATGCATAGCCCAGGAAATCACCTTCGCTGTAGATGTCTGTAATATATTCTTTACCGTACTCGTGGTTTTGATATCCTTTTACCTTTCCTTTCATCAGGTAGTACAAAAATTTAGGTCGTCTTCCTTCCAGGTAGACGCTGATTTTTTTACTGTATTTTTCAATATTGTATTTTTCTGAGAGTTCAGCAATCAGTCCCGCCCCTTTAATGTCTTTTAGAAAATCTGAAATGCCTTCCTGCGACATGGGATATTTTTTATCGAGCAGGGCCGATTTTTTTAACCTGATTTCAATGGCGTTCAGCAGCTCTATATCTTCAAAAGGTTTGGTAATATAATCGTCTGCACCCATTTCCATTCCTTTCCTGAAGTCGGTTCTTTCTATTTTGGCCGTAAGGAAGATGAAAGGCGTATTGATGGTTTCTTCGTTCTTCCGTAACAAATGCAGTACACCATAACCATCCAGTACGGGCATCATAATATCACAAACAATCAGGTCTGGCTTTTCTTTAAAGGCAATCTCCACACCTTTTTTGCCGTTTTCTGCGCTGAATGTTTTGTAGCCGGCCAAATCAAGAATTTCCACGGTATTTTCGCGGATATCAATATTGTCTTCGATAACTAGAACAGACTTCATGGTTATGTTTTTATTACAGGTTATCTGGATGTTTTTATTCCTCAGCACGGTTGGTTTAATGGAATCGTAGTGGTTACGGTAGTGCCTTCGTTCAACTGGCTGGCTAAATGTACAGAACCGCCCAGCAAGCCTGCGTAGCGCTGTACAATGTGCAGGCCAAGCCCCGTTCCCTGTATATTGGTGGCATTGGCCCCACGGAAAAAACTGGAAAACAGGTGCTCCTGGTCTTCTTCGCCAATGCCGATGCCCTCATCTGTTATTTCTACTACCGCCTTTTCTTTGTCAATGGTGGCTCCGATGCTAATTTTATCCCCCTCATCAGAAAACTTAATGGCATTACTTACCAGGTTGATGATAATATTTCTCAGCAGCTTTTTGTCTGAGTGAACCAGCGGACTGCCCTGGTAGGCATGTTCAATATGCTGGTCTTTTTTCAGCAGGGGTTTCAATTCATCAATGGTATCCAGGATGCATTCCTGCAGGTTAAATTCGCAGCTCTGGCTTTCTACTTTGCCCTCATCCAGTTTGCCCAGTGACAGGAAATCTTCCAGTATATCGTTCAGATTTTTTACCGAGCTTTTTATTTTTAAAATATGGCGGTCTCTTTTTTCCTGTTCGGTGGTTTGGGTATATTTAGACAGGAGGGAGGCCGAGGAGAGAATGGTGCTTAACGGGGTTCTGAACTCATGCGAAGCCATGGAAACAAAACGGCTTTTAATTTCATTCAGCTGGCGTTCCTTGTCAAATGCATCACTGAGTTCTGCCTGTGATTGCTCCAGCTTCTGCAGCGCTTCTTTCAGTATCATGGTGCGCTCTTCCACTTTTGTTTCCAGGTCTGTATTCAGTTTTCTCAGCTCATGGCTGATGCGCTCCAGCTCGGCTTTCTGCCGTTTCATATTGGTTTCAATCTCCTTTCTGCGCGTAATGTCCACTATAAATGCAATTACAAAGAGTTCGTCGTTTTTACTGTAATGGCTTAAGCTTACTTCAACCGGTATGGCCGAGCCATCTTTCCGCTTGCCATACAGGTCGCGGTTCTGCCCCATGCTGCGGTTAGAAGGCTGGTTATAAAAGCCGGTACGTAACTGGTGGTGATGGCCTTTCAGCTGGTCGGGAATCAATATTTCTATGGGTTGGCCGGTTATTTCGCCGTTTTCATAATTGAACATTTTCTCAGCTGCAGGATTTACCAGCATTATGTTACCACGGCCATCAGTGAGTATGATGCCTTCGGTGGCGTTTTGAAACAGGGAAGTCAGGTGTTCCGAATCTTGCCGTAAGGGCATTATTAGTTGTATTAATTAAGTAAATATATGAAGGAATCTGTGAAATATGCGGCATACTGTACTGCCCGCTTGCAGGATCCGGATAAAGCCAGTTCTTTGCGGCAGTAATGTGTCTGCCCCTGGTAAATACGTTTAAAAAGCATTGTATTGTAACGGTAATGAAAGAGTGAAAAGACAATTATTGCCGGCAACTTGCAGCAAAAGGCAGCATGCCAAGCGATGGCTGATAACAGTAACCGGCTGGTTTTACTTTAATAATTCCTGTTCAATTTTTATTGCCCTTGGAAACAGGACTTTATTTTCCAGGTAGATATGCTGCATCAGGTCGTTGTCAAGTTCTTTCAGTCTTGCCAGTGCCACCCGGTGGCTTACGCAGGCACGTTCCGGTACCATATAATTGTTGGTGAGCAG
>JANPGT010000856.1:0-2110 GCA_031424135.1 Chitinophagaceae bacterium | reverse complement strand
TATCATAAACCAGAAGCTGGGCACCAGGTTCATTTGATTGGTCAGTAATGCCTTGCCAAGATTGTCATCATAGAAGCCGGGCATCCTTCTTTCAATGGTATTGATACCCATTTCTTTCATGGCCTTCAGATCGGTGTCAATAGTTCTGACGTTGAGTGTATGCCGGTTTCTGAACCAATAATACCCCTTATCGTATACTACCGCTTTTATGGCAAACGGCAGTTTGTATTGCTTTGTTGTGCCCGCGGCTGGCGCTGAATAAGACAGACTATTGGCGGCACCGGAGGGTAGCTCAGTGAATGTTGCACCTGCCAGTACAGGTGAAAGGGCAGCGCTGCTGCTGTTGGTCACTATCACCGACTTTATCTCAGTAAATCCTGTATCAATTGTTTTCCATACTGCATTCCACCATGGGGTGCTATTTTTCTCAGGTGCGGTGATCTGTGTAAGCATTACAGGAAGGCCACCGGCGCCTGCCAGCGATAATATGCGGTGATAGGGACGGTATAAACTGTCGAAACTGTATAAAGTATTTTGCGATGGCAATAAACTGTCGCAGTTAATGTTGATGCCCAGCCAGTCAACATAATTTTTTCCAGGAAAAAAATCATGCACAACCGCAGGACTCCAGGGATTCCAAATCCAGATAACATTACCTGCACCTTCCCTTTCAAACAAGCGGTGCACATATTGCCAGGCGGCAATATACTCCTGCGGACTGCAGGCAGAGGGTGTAAACAGTGTTGTCTTATTGTTAGCTGCCGCGTCTCCAAAGCGCAGGAAAACCGGTTTGCGCAGTGTAGCCAGCTGGTGCGCAAATAAAATGATGGTTTCATCATACCCACCATTGACAATCTGCTGCATCAGTTGCCCGTCTTTGAGCGTAATGCCGGCGCTGTCTTTCTGCCCAGGCTTCCAAACAAGCAGCGGCATGGCGCCCGCCTGGAAAATGCCGGAAAGACGGGTGGTATCAAGTTCATTTTTCTCAGCCTGGCCCCATTGTATATCCAATGCTACAATGGCCAGTTTATTGGCACTTACCATCCGCCTAACAGCAGCTGTATATTGCGATGGCGTTTTACCTGTATCGCTTACGTATGCACCACGATAAAAAACCTCAAGATCCGGTAATGACCTGGGAAAATAATCCGGCATCTGTTGCTTTTGCCAGAAACCGATGAAAAACAGGATGACAGTAACAATTGACAAAGGCACGGAATATTTTCTAAGAAATCCATGCGCCAGTATGATGTAACTGTTTCTTTTTTTCAGTTGGGTGGCAAAATTATTGAGCTTGCTGTCGTCATGAACATAGCCAGAGATGGAAAAAATAAATACCATAAAAACAACCTGCATAAAAGCCAGCCCCGCCATAAAAATGGTGTAGGGCGTGTAGTCAGTCATAAATCCATATACAATGGCGGCTATGGAAATGACCGCCACCAGTATGTTGGGAAGCATTAATGCAAATGGCAGTGGATCTTTATCGTTTTTGGGTGTAGGAATATAAGGTACTTTCTTACGAAGCAATGTATACACAAAACCTACCGAGTGTATCCACCAGGTGCCTATCTGCAGTATACCTCCCACCAGGTGAAACCCCCTGTCTGTTTCTTCGACTACCCATTTCTGCACATAGTGCCGTATAAACAGGCCCATACATATCATGGGAAGGGATGCCAGTACAAAGTCGTAGACATCCATTTGCAAAGGAATATAGCCGGTAAACAGTGATATAACAGGTATTAAAAAATTGATGAGAAATACCAGCCCGCTGAGGTAATGAAAAGGCAGGGTAAAATAATGAACTTTCTGCTGCCAGGTAAATTTGGAAAAGAGTTTTGGGAAAGCTGTCACAAAAAGTTCCCAGGTACCCCGGCTCCATTTTAACTGCTGCTTGTAATAAGAAGACATGGTGGCCGGCACCAGTCCGCGTGTAAGGATGGCCGGTACATAAACAGATTTCCACCCGTTTGCATGCATGCACATAGCAGTATGCATATCTTCTGCCAGCCCGCTGGCATGCCCCCCTATAGAATCGAGTGCTGCCCGCCGGAAGCTGCAATTGGCTCCTATGGCCTGTACAGTTCCGTAGCTATGCATCGACATC
>JANPGT010000855.1:0-3419 GCA_031424135.1 Chitinophagaceae bacterium | reverse complement strand
TACCACTATGGCAAAGTTTATCATTAACCAGAAAGAATATGAGGCAGATGTTCCGGCAGATATGCCGCTGCTCTGGGTGCTCCGCGATGTGCTGGGCCTTACGGGAACAAAATTTGGCTGTGGAATGGCCCAGTGCGGCGCCTGCACCGTTCACCTGAATGGCGAAGCGGTAAGGTCCTGCGTTACGCTGGTCTCGCGTGCTGCTGGTCAGCAAATTACCACCATTGAAGGATTGTCGCCGGATTCCACCCACGCATTGCAACGGGCATGGCTTGAAGAAGATGTGCCGCAATGCGGTTACTGCCAGTCGGGCCAGCTGATGTCTGCAGCCGTCCTGCTGCGCGAGAATCCCAACCCCACAGATGCTGATATTGATGATGCCATGAGTGGTAATATCTGCCGCTGTGGTACTTACCCACGCATTCGCAAAGCCATTCACCTGGCAGCAAAACTTCAAAAAGAAGGAGGTATCAAATGAGTACAACTACCAATATTGATCGCCGGCAGTTTTTAAAATCAGGCGCCCTTTTCAGCGGCGGACTGGTGATATCATTTATGCTGCCCGCCAGCGCCAAACAATTAACCAAGCTGGGTAAAACAGGTAACAGCCTTTATTTTACCCCCAGCGCTTTTTTACGCGTGGGCGTAGACGAAAGCATCAATATAACCCTCTCGCATGTTGAAATGGGGCAGGGGGTATGGACCACCTTAAGCATGCTGATTGCGGAAGAACTGGATGCCGACTGGAAAAATATTTCCATCGAACACAGCCCTGCAGGTAAATCATATGTGCATACTGCTTATGGTGTACAGATTACAGGTGGTTCAAGTACTACCTGGTCTGAATTTGACCGTTACCGCCAGGCAGGCGCCACCGCCCGTGTGCTGCTGATACAGGCCGCCGCACAGAAATTTGGCGTAAAACCGGAAGATTGCCATACAGAAAACGGCATGGTGATAGCCGGTAACCAGAAAGCAAGTTATGGCGAACTGGCCATGGCTGCAGCAGCATTGCCTGCACCCGGCGCCGTTGAATTAAGAAAACCCGGTCAGTGGAAATATATTGGCAAGGGTGTAAAAAGGCTGGATGCGCCGGACAAAGTAAATGGCATGGCCAAATACGGCATGGATGTGCACTTTCCGGGTTTGCTGACCGCTGTAGTTGCCCACGCGCCGGTAATAGGTGGCAAAGTAGTATCCTTTGATGCTACCGCTGCAAAAGCGGTTACTGGTGTACGTGACGTGGTGGAGATACCCACCGGCGTAGCCGTTATTGCCGATCATTTCTGGGCTGCCAAAAACGGGAGAGCGGCATTAAAGATTGTTTGGGATGACGGTGCCAACGCCAGCCTTAACAGTGCCACACAACTGGCAGACTATAAAAAACTGGCCAATACCAAAGGCGCACCTGCGCTGGACAAGGGAAATGTTACAACAGCTTTTGCAAAAGCAGCAAAAATAGCAGAAGCAGAATATACATTCCCCTACCTGGCACATGCTGCCATGGAACCCATAAACTGTACGGTAAAAATTGAAAAAGACAGATGCGAGATATGGACGGGTACGCAATTGCCAGGTATTGACCAGGCGGCGGCAGCCAAAATACTGGGCCTTAAACCAGAGCAGGTAGAAATGATTACACCCTACCTGGGCGGAGGCTTTGGCAGGCGGGCCACTCCCACATCAGATTTTGTAAGCGAGGCGGTGCATATTGCCAAAATAAGCGGTAAGCCCATAAAAATGGTTTGGACCAGAGAAGATGATATGCGTGCCGCCTATTACCGGCCGGCATTTGTTCATAAAATAAAAGTGGGTGTACAAAAAGACGGCTACCCAATGGCCTGGCAGCAAACGGTAGTTGGCCAGTCTATCATGGCAGGCACTATGTTTGAAGGCATGGTGCAAAATGGTATTGATCCATCCTCGGTAGAAGGGGTATTTGATTCTCCTTATCTATCAGCATTGCCCGACGCCTATGTAGGATTGCACAGTACTAAAGTGCCCGTAAACGTTCTTTGGTACAGGTCTGTAGGTCATACGCATACCGGTTACGTAATGGAAACAATGATTGATGATTTGGCGGGGCAGGCAGGCAAAGACCCGGTGGAGTACCGCAGGCAATTACTGCAAAAACATCCGCGTCACCTGGCTACCCTGAACCTGGCAGCAGAAAAAGCTGGCTGGGGAAAACCATTGCCAAAAGGGCATTTCCATGGTGTGGCCGTGCATGAGTCGTTCCTTAGTTATGTTGCGCAGGTAGCAGAAATATCGCTTGACCAGAAAGGCCATGTTAAAATACATAAAGTAATATGTGCCGTGGATTGCGGCCTGGCTGTAAACCCCGACGGCGTTCGTGCTCAGATGGAAAGCGGGATCATCTTTGGCATTACCATGGCACTGTACGGAGCGATAGATATAGAAAAAGGAATGGTACAGCAAAGCAATTTCCATGATTACCGCATTGCCCGCATGCATGAAGCACCTGCCATAGAAGTGCATATTGTGGAAAGCACCGACAAAATGGGAGGCGCCGGGGAGCCCTGTGTACCACCTGCAGCACCCGCCATTGCCAATGCCATTTTTGCGGCTACGGGTAAACGTTTGAGAAACCTCCCTTTCGGAAATATTAACCTGAATAAAGCATGATGAAAAATAAGCGCAAATCAAATACTGTTATTTGCCTGCTGCTGGCCGTTGTGGTATTGTCTTCTTTTGCATTGTCTGATGCAGTGCATGAACACAAGGATGCAGCAGCACTTACTGCAGCAGCTAATTTTCTGCCGGTAAAGGACAGTGCCGCTTCGCAGAAAGCCTTCCTGGCGGCGTACAAGGTATTGATGAGTCCCCGTTGTATGAATTGCCACCCGGCGGGTGATGTGCCTTTGCAGGGCGATGATAGTAAACTGCACACGCAGGGCGTAAAAAGAGGTGTTGACGGAAAAGGTGTATATGCTTTGAAATGTACCAATTGCCACCAGCCACAAAACAGCTCAGGTGTGCATATGCCGCCCGGTAACCCCAACTGGCATTTACCTCCGGCAGACATGAAAATGGTATTTGAAGGAAAATCGCCCAGGGAACTGGCTGCCCAGCTAAAAGACCCTAAAAAAAACGGTAATAAAACCATGGCGCAGCTGATTGACCATGTCACCAATGATAAGCTGGTACTGGGTGGGTGGCAGCCCGGTGAAGGAAGAGCACTGCCGCCAATGAGCCATGCAGAATTTGCCAAAAATTTTAAAGAGTGGATTGACAAAGGCGCTTACCTGCCCTCAAAATAGAAATTGTGCATGAAAGAAGCAGAAGATATTATAAAGGCATACGATGAAGCGGTGCTGGCCGGAAAAAGGACGGCATTGGCTACGGTGGTACATGTAGACGGGTCGTCTTACCGCAGACCAGGCGCCCGCATGCTGATT
>JANPGT010000854.1:0-2564 GCA_031424135.1 Chitinophagaceae bacterium | reverse complement strand
CAAAAGGTTTCTGGTTTGAATCCAGACGCGGTCACGAAAAAGGGTATCAGAATACCTCAACACCCAGCAAAACACTTGATTTTGCTGGGTTTTTTTGTTTTTGGGGTGTCAAAAAATAGCAGAAATAATCAGTATTCTGGTGAACTATTCGGTGAACGTTTGTCGTGATAAAAAAACGTTCACCGGATCACGCTGAAACCCTTGTCCATCCTGCATTTCAAATTTCACAGTTGGAAAAACTGTGACTTTTTTTCTCGATTTTAATACACATTTACCGACTATCGTTCACCGGACAATTTTTTAATCAAAAAAAATGTACGATGGAAAAGAAACACAGTTTTGCAAGTCTCTCATTTCTAAGGGTTTTTAGCCGGTTTAAAGACGGAGAAGCCGCCGTTTACCTGAGAATAACTATCGATGGCAAGAGAACCGAAATTTCCACGAAGACCATGGTGCCCGTTGAAAAATGGATGGCGGGAAGAGGCAGGGTTAAAGGAATTGGGGAGGACGTTAAAAAGATGAACGCCGGAATAATTTCATTTGAACATCGGGCCAGAGAAATCTATAACCGGTTTATTGAACAAGGAAAAATAATAACTGCCGATAGCATAAAAAACGAATTATTGGGAATTGACCACAAGCAAAGAATGATTTTGGAGCAGTTTGAACGCACCGTCAATGATATGGTTTTGCGGGTTGATGCTGGGTTCGCTTATGGAACTGTCAAGAATTGGAAAGTGACACAGCGACATCTAAAAGAGTTCCTGAACCAACATTACCACGTGGCGGACATCACGTTTAAGCAACTCGATCTCAAATTTATATCGGACTTTGAATGGTTCGCCCGCATGAAGTGGTCCTGCGGCAATAACGCTGCGCTGAAACACATTGAACGCATTCGAAAAGTTGTTAAAAAGGCAGTAATTAATGACTGGCTGATCAAAGACCCTTTTATGGGTTTTAGCGGTAAGCAAGAGAAATCACACCGGACTTACCTGACCGGCGAAGAATTGTCAGCCATTGAGAATAAGACCTTCGCTGTAGACCGCCTGGAACGCGTAAAAGACATTTTTGTTTTTTGCTGCTATACAGGTCTTGCCCATGTTGATGTCCAGAATTTGACCGCCCGGCACCTCGTAAAAGGCATAGACGGCAAGAAGTGGATCTACACCTTTCGCGAAAAGACCCATACGAAATCAAATATTCCGTTATTGCCCCCGGCCATTGGCATTTTGCAGAAGTATAATCCCGGAGAAGAAAAAAATCCTGATGCTGCGCTGCTTCCTGTTATTACAAACATAAAAACCAATGCATATTTGAAAGAGATTGCTGATGTCTGTGGTATTCGTAAAAACCTGACCTTTCATATGGCCAGGCACACATTTGCAACTACCATAACCCTTACCAATGGCGTCCCTATTGAAACAGTCAGTAAGATGCTGGGTCACACAAAAATAATTACTACGCAGATTTATGCGAAAGTGCTGGAGAACAAAGTTAGTGAGGATATGAGTACACTGGAGCGTAAGCTTTTAAATGAAAAAAAAATCAAGAAGAAGTAAATAACCAAAGCAGCAAATTAGATTAAGTACTTCCGTGCAATATCTGGCTTCATCATGACTTGTTTCAAAGATATATTTAGGGGCAATAGGCACTTTTATATGATGTTAAGACAATTCTATACAATTCTCATATTTATATCTACTTCCGCAGCTTTAAAATGAGAGTGAAGTATTGCTTAAATACCTATGATGAATCAGCGGCTTCGATAGCGGAACAAACCGGTTCAGTTGTAGTATCAGTAAACTATCGCCAAGGGCCGGAATTTAAATTTCCTACTGCCCATAATGATTGTTTTTCTGCCTATCAATGGATGCTGGCGAACGCATCTACCATCAAAGGTGATACAGCAAGAGTCGGTTTATTAGGCGAAAGTGCAGGTGGGAATGTGGATGCCAATGTTGCCATTATGGCCAGGGACAAGCATATTAAAATGCCCGTTGTGGAAGTATTGGTGTACCCTATTGCACAAAGTAATATGAACACCCCTTCATATATTAAAAATGTAGGTTTTTTGTTTTATAAATTACTTAATTTTTTGCAGGTGGTTTCAGCTTTTCCACTAAAAAAATTTAGTGCAGTGACTTTGCCATTTGAATTTTTTTCAAACGTTATTATATTATTTGTTAAACGCAATAAAAAGGTGTCATTAGAAACCGGTGTTAATGGAGAGCCGTTTTTTTCATCAGCAAAGCGCCAGTAAATCGCATTTCCTTTCTCTTCAATTACAAAATCTTTATAGCCCGTCCATGAATATTTGCCAGTATATTTATTTAAATCTTTGATGACTCCATTTTTTCTTATTTCGGGTACAGAATATTGTTGATTAAAATAAATCGCGGCAATATCTCGTCCTGATTGTTCATTAAAATTTGAACTAATGTTGGATAATCCGACAATGCATAAGCTATCAGACGGGTATAGGCTGATATAAGAACAATATCCGTTTAAGAAACCAGATTGCTCAATGCTTTTGTGGCTTTTAAAGTACTCTCTTGCACCCC
>JANPGT010000853.1:0-2120 GCA_031424135.1 Chitinophagaceae bacterium | reverse complement strand
CGCCATTGCACACGTGCATTCAGGTTCATATTTTTCAACTGTTCGTTGTATTGCAAAAAAGCGGTAATAAAAAATTTATTGGTTAAAGTGGCATCAATACGGGGGCCGATCAGCCAAAAATGGGTATTCCCCCATTGCGCGGGCAGACGCAGCGCGTTGTAGCTGGCACTCATTACAATACTCACATAGGGCTGAAAACGATAGCCAATATCGGTGGACAGGCTGAGTTTATTACCATTGGCATAATAACCACCATAACGCCCACTGAAAGTATAGGTTAATAGCTGCTGCGGGCGTGATACGATGTCTATGGCACCCGTTTGCCAGTGATGTGTACTGCCGGTTTGCAAAGAATCTTTTCCTGAATTGGTAGGGTCGAAAGGCCGCAGCAGCTGCACATAATCGTTCAATACACCCGCTGAGATAGTACTGCGATCGCGCAGGGTAACCAGGTAAGAAAGCACCGTCTCGTTATCAGTTGCATGAAAACCGGTATTATAAAAATAGATACCCGCCAGGGAAGGGCCATGACTTAATACCATGCCTCCTTTTGGGAAAAAATTATAGGCTATCTGCGGATTCAGTTTGATATAACCGCGCCTTGGTACATAACCTACCTCGGCAGAATAATTGTTGCCCACATATTCATACTGGCCCAGTATGGTCCATTTGCGGCTGGTATACTGCAGGTGACCGGCATTCACCAGGTCGCTGCCGCTGCTGGTGGGATTGAAAGATTTCAACAGCATCATCTTTCCCGTCCACAGGTTATTGGCAGAAGCCAGGTTGTATTCCATTCCAAAATTACGGTTGTATTTTGAATACAGGGGCTTACCACCTGCAGTATCCGGGTGGTAGTTCACCGATTCCTTATCAATAAACATGAACCCTATATTGGAACGTGCAAATACTTTTCGCTGCAGGGCTACCACAGCAAAGTTCTGCGCGGGTAATGAACTGGTTTTATCAGCCCTTGTCTGAATATCCATCACCCCTACCCGCCAGTTTTTATCCAGCTTGCCGCTTAACCGGGCACCGGCATCAATATGGGTATTCAATCCAATACGGCGCGAAAAAAAAGGCCGCAGTGATGCATAACCGAAATTGGAAAACTGGTCGCCATTCTCCAAAAAAAACTGCCTTCGTTCCGGGAAGAACAATTCATACCTGTCGAGGTTGGTTACCTGCCGGTCAATATCTACCTGTGAAAAATCAGGGTTTACAGTAAGGTCAAGATTTAAAGAGGAGCTAAGCGCTATCTTGGCATCCACCCCTGCCTGTTTCTGGAAATTGGAAGGCGTTTTGTTTTCATAGTTTTTAGAAAGCCCCGTCAGCAGGTAGGGAATGACCGAGATATTCATGTCGGCTTCCGGCGGCGCCTTGTCCCATACAAGCGTACCGGTATAGGCTAAGGAGGCCGTGGGAAACTGGCGCGGTACCGGCGCCCAACTGGATTTTTCCCTCGACTTCAGATCATTCCGGCTGAAATTGATGCCCCATTCGGTGATGCCTTTTTTATAGCGTATACTTTTAAAAGGAATGGCCGCCTCAAATACCCATTTATCAGGATAATTTTTTACAGCCGATTCCCATTTATTATCCCAGCTGAGATCTACTTTACCGCCTTCGTACATGGTGCCATCCCACTGCGCACCGGCAGCATTGGCGCCAAAGGAGAATCCGTTTGTTTTATCATCAAAGGGATCCATGAAGAGCAGGAAATTATCGTTCTTGCCAAAATTAAAATCGCGGCGCAGCGATTCTACCATATAAGGACCCGGGCCACCGTTGTAACATACTGCCAACAGGTAAAGATTCCGGCCATCATAGGTCATTTTCACCATGGTATGCAGATCTGCCAGGCTGGTATCCATGGGCAGCACCATAAAAAAACGGCTGGTACTGTCTGCCTGCTGCCAGGCGGGCACATCCATGGCGCCGTCTATTTGAATGGCAGAAGCGGCCTGCTGAATACGCAGCTGAAAAGAAGCATTTTTTTTCTGACCCATCACCGAAATGCCGGCAAAGGTCAGCAGGAGTAAACAGGTAACGGTTTTCAATGCAATAATAACTTTAATATGAGATTGAATGAGAATGCCTCAATCCCGTGTCCGGACGCA
>JANPGT010000852.1:0-2554 GCA_031424135.1 Chitinophagaceae bacterium | reverse complement strand
GAGTACTATCACTACAAAAGACAGGGCAATACAGAAATACCCAAATACATTTTTATACGGGCCGATTACAGCCTGCTGAAAATTGCGCTTACAGATATCATTTATATTGAGGGCCTGGATGATTACCTTAAAATTCATATTTCGGGCAGCCAGGCGGTGGTGGCACGCATGACCATGAAAGCCATACTGGAAAAACTGCCTTCCAGTGATTTTGTACGGATACACCGCTCTTATATTGTTCCCTTTAACCGAATTGAAAGCTACCGCAACAAAATGGTAATGGTTGCAGGACAGGAGATACCCACCGGCAGCAGTTATGAAGAGAATTTCTTAAAGTACTTTAACAAATAACCGTTAATTCCGCAGCATTGCTGCACTTCACCTCATTTGCATTTTTTTGTTCCCCGTTTTTATAATTTTTGTATGGTAATTGATTTACAGGGAAGCATGCCGCTGTTGCAACACAGCCAACTGACCATTTTTATCATCACAAAAACAACCCAACATGGAACAAACCAGAAAAAAATTCCTGAAAAAATTTCTTATCGGCGCCAGTACCGTTCCATTAATACTGGAAGCCTGTAAAAAAGATACGGTAACCACCACCACAGGTACCACTACTACCGGCAGCAGTTCAGGAACCTGCACTGTTTCTCCCACAGAAACTGCAGGCCCCTTTCCTACCATCACGCCTTCTTCGCTGGTAAGATCTGATATAAAGCTTGACAGGACAGGCGTTGCATTTACCATTAATATCACCATAAAAAATAAAAACAACAGCTGCGCCGCACTGTCGGGGGCCATTGTAGATATCTGGCATTGCGATAAAGACGGTTACTATTCTGAATACGGCGGCACAGGTATGCAAAGTGTTAACTACACTGCTGTACATTTTTTAAGAGGCCGGCAAACCACTGACGCCAACGGGCTGGTATCTTTTACCTCCATCTTTCCCGGGTGGTACTCCGGCCGCGCCACGCATATACATGTTCATATTTATACCGCAACAGGCACTTCATTGCTGATTACCCAGATAGCCTTCCCGGAGGGCAGCAGCAGTGCAGTGGTTGCCGTAAATGCCAGCACCGCCAATGGCTATACAAAAGGAATGACAGGCTACACCTACAACGCATCAGACAATGTGTTTTCTGATGATACCAGCGGCGCAGAAATAGCCACGGTCACCGGCAGTGTTGCAGCAGGGTATACACTGGCGCATACCATTAGTGTAGCTGCATAGTTTTAATTCAATATCCTTCATCATACCATTTGGGTTGTCTCCATTGTTTGCCGGTTGCAAGAACCAGCATTTGCCCGGGGGGGCCAAATGCAGGCAAACGGAGGCAGCCCTTAATTTACTTCCATGACAAACAAAATTATCCGGCTCTGTTACAGGAAAATGATTGATGCTGCATCCGTGCATCCATGGGATAAATATGTATTTGAAAGCAGCTATACAGAATTTCTAATGCAGTCGCAGTTTTACAACCAGGAGAAGAAGTTCAGCAGTTTCAGTGAACTGATGCAGCACGTGCCTAAAGCAGAGAAGCTTCATTTTTTAGTAAGTGCCGCAGTTACCGGTTATATACAGCAATTGAACACCCTGATGCCGGATATACTGGACAACCTGGGCAGGCAATGCCTGGCGTTTACAGATTACCGCTTTGAAATCATACATTCAGATATAAAAAAAAAGGCCAACCACCAGGTGGCCATTAATTTTTACAGCGAAGCGCTGGTATGGCACCACAGTATTGAGCAACACCTGCTAATATCCTCTGCAGGTGCTGCACAAACAGCAGATGGCACGCTTACCTGCCTGCTGCCACTGGTACCCATGCTCAGCATTTATTCGCTTAAAGAAACAGTTATATGACAGTACTACCTTCCGCTACCATTTTCCTGGGCGATCAGCGGGGCCTGCAGCAAACAGCCTCCATCCAGAGCAGGTATACTTTTAATTTCGGCAATTATTTTAACGGGCACCGCCATGCATGTGACGATATGTATGTGTTTAATGATGATTGCCTGGCAGGCGGTGCAACCATGCCATTGACAGTACAGGAAGACAGCTGGATGCTGTTGATACCCGTGTCGGGCGCTATAAACTATAAAGATACCAAAGGTAATATAACCTGTATTGCAGCCGGCCAGGTGCAGGTGATTACTGCCAGTAACGGCGATATGCTGGAAATCAGTAACCCTTTCCGGGAAGAAATGGTGAATTGCCTGCAGGTGAGGATAAGGATGCATACGCCCGTTCAACCGGGTAGTTCCTGGTTGCATGCTTATGAAGATGTTAACAAACACATCAATCAGCTTGTCAATGCGCTACCGTTAGAAGGATCTGTTTCGCAGCTGCCCGTTTCAATGTCTATAGGGAAGTTTTCCGGAAGGGGGAAATGCCTATACCAGCCTGCCATGAACAATTCGTCCCTGTTTGTTTTTGCAATAGAAGGCGCTTTTGAAGTGGAAGGCAGGTTGCTGCACGCCGGTGATGCTTTGGCATTATGGAATAACCCCGCTGCAGAGATAGAAGCCCTCAGCAATGATG
>JANPGT010000851.1:0-2937 GCA_031424135.1 Chitinophagaceae bacterium | reverse complement strand
TAGTCATGTTATGATCTGACTAAATGAAAATGCTGAGATGAGCATGGATAGCAGTAAAAACGAAAAGGTATAATAACCTCTCCGGTTAGTGGAAGTTTTTTCATATAGCAATTTGTTTTAGGTAATAAAGTCGTTCCTGGTAGTAAATCTATACTAACCGAATGTGACAGGCTTCCAATAAAAAACTATGGCGTATATTATACAATCTGCAGGTCATAAATCCCTTTTCTTTACCTGGAAACAATAGAGCGCAAATATGCTTCCTGATGGCGTCCGCAATAATCAAAATCTATGTTGACATGGTAGTGAGGCGCATCGTTTGAAATGGCCGGATGTATCTTGGTGCATCCGGCCGTGTTTTATTTTTCATCTCAGTTTTCCGGCAGCTTGCAGCGCTGAACCTTTGTATTTTATTTTGTCCTGGTATCAGCATGTTCTTTTGCCGCCTGGGTAATCACCGTGTAATATTCCCTGGTTGAATGATTGCTTTATTCTTCTAACCCGACTGAACCCATAGTCTCAGGTAATAAATAAACTAAGTATTTGGGCAGTGTTTACTTAAAACTTCTCCACTCCCTTTACATTCATCTTTATTGAAGTTATCCTGTCCGTTGGCCCTGTCATGAATAGCAATTTATTATTTTCTCCTGCAAAAACATTATTGCTGCCGCCACCGGTATTGATGGTAAGGATATTTTTACCATTTGGATCAAAGACATTTGTACCAACACCTGCGCTGACGTAAACATTGCCCCGTTCGTCCATCGACATACCATCGCAGAAATTGATATTATTAACAAACGGCTTCATATTGCGGAGTGTTCCATCGGCGTTAATATCAAATACCTGGATTTTTCCCGTACCATCATACGTCCAGTTGTTTACATACAATTTTTTACCGTCAGGGGTGCCAACAATACCGTTTGGCCATGTATCGGTATTCCAGCCGTCCATTGTTGTTACCCTAACCAATTTGTGTTTGCCTGGGGCCAGGTAATACACATGTCCTCCTTTACCAGTTGCAGCCTGTTCAGAGTGGGTTGGTTCCCAATTTTGTTTGCGCGGATCAGAGGCGTCCCAGTAATCTCTTGGAAATATTGGGTCGGTGATATAGATGCCACCGGTAACTGGGTTAATCCATACATCATTTGGTCCATTTAATAGTTTGCCATTGTAATTATTTACCAGTACCGTATGGCTGCCATCAGGGCGTATTTTCCATAGTTCCCCGTGCATATCTGCACATGCAATGAGATTGCCCTCTCTGTCGAATGCCATTCCATTGGAACGGCCAGTACCCTGTAGAAATAAAGTTACTTTACCGGTCTCTGCATGCCATTTGTAAATTTTATCATTTGGCTGATCAGTAAAGAATACATTTCCGCGCCTGTCGACAGCAGGACCCTCTGTGAAACCAAACCCCTTTTGAATGGTATCTACTCTGCCATGTGCACTGTGAGAAATCAGACCCGTAGGATCAAATATAACCGGGTCATTTCCATGCCTGGATTTTTCGTCAGAAGGGTCGTTTAATTGGGCGAGGTCTGTATCATGCGCCATTTTTTTTGTACATGAGTAATAGCCCACGAGGCATAATGCCGCCAGGGCGACAAAAAGTGTTTTTTTCATAACAAGCAATTTTAAGTTTAAAAAACCGGTAGATGTTGATAGTTAATATAAAAGGAAATACAGGTTAAGCAAGTTACCAGAACTGCTCACAACAAAACTTCCAATAAAATACTATGTTGGATTATAAACAGCAATGCTTGTCTAAAGTGGGGAATATTGTTAATGAAGTGGTTTAGCGGGTACAGCTAAGTATAAATAATTGTAAGCCAGGTGCACGGCAATGTTGGAGCAATTTGCCGCCAACAGGATAGGTGCATAAATAACAAGGGGCAGCACGTTGTGCTGCCCCTTGTTATTTATTTGACGAAAGGTTTAATGGCCTGGAAAAATATGTTGGATTTTAATGCGAGGCGAATTATTTTATACTACCAATCATGAGTCCGTAATGGGCAGGCGGTTCTACGTCCGCAATGGGCAGCATACTTACAGTTTTTCTTTTCATGAACTATCCGGTGGTGTCCCAGTTTGATGAAAAGAACAGTAATGCTGCTGTTTTGAAGATCATAAAGAACCTGGGGCCAGCGATTTATCGTGCCACGGTTTAAGTATTGATGGAGCCTGCCCCAGCAATAACAACCGTGGCACGTAAAATCGCTTTTAGCAGTGGTTACTTTTGAGAAAACTTCGCTGCCATTTATTCAAACTGAGACACTACTAACTATTCTCCCTGGCCTGCTGTGCGGCATTTAACTGTAGCTTCGTCAATTCCGAATCCTGCAATAGCGGTTAAAAAACATGCTGTGCCACCTTACAGGTATTTTATTTCAGGGTAATTTTTATTTGTGTGAATGAATGTGGTGGAAATGTATAGGACAGCATATTGTCTTTTGTTGTTATATTCTTTTTAACAGGGACATAATCATTCTGCTTATCAAACGAGAATGCTTCCTGTAAGTCAATGCTGCTGATCAGGCTTACTTCTGCGTTGCCTGCCAATGCGCCTGAAAGGTTTATGATATCGGTGGGGATGGCTTTGTCTTTATGCCGGTTTACTACATTAATAAACACTGTTTTGCTTTGCCTGGAATAAGTCGTGCTCACATCCAGGAATGCAATTCCTTTATATTTTTCTGTATTAAAAGTATCGCAGACTACATAAGAATCAACGGCATCGCCCAGGCAATTGTTGGAAAATGCTTTGAAAATATAAAACAGCGGTGATTTATAAGTTCCTTTTTTAGGATCACTGGACAACAATGATGTAAGCATGGTGAAGTTGGACATTTTTACAACAGCTGCATGCCTGATAAATGAATTAAAGGATTGTGCCACTGGCAAAACACTCATAAAATTCCGTCCAAACGCACC
>JANPGT010000850.1:0-5570 GCA_031424135.1 Chitinophagaceae bacterium | reverse complement strand
TTTTATGGCATCCTGTAAAAAAGATGATGCGCCGCCGGCAACCCCCAACACCGTAGTAAATGTGGCTACTACCAATGGGTTTACAACCCTGGTAAGCGCTATTGGTACCGCAGGTTTAACAGCCACATTAAACGGAACCGGGCCCTTTACCGTTTTTGCGCCTACCAATGCGGCATTTGCTGCCATCACCGCGCCATCTGACCCCACGGCGCTGGGCAATATTCTTAAATACCACGTGGTAAGCGGCAAAATATTATCCTCCGCATTGCCCACCAGCTATGCCACAGGGGTGGCAACTGTAAACGGTGACTCTGTATATGTAAAGCGCTTCCCCTCCGGTAATGCATACGTAAACGGGGTGAAAGTAGAAACTGCCAATGTAGATGCCAGCAATGGCGTGGTACATGTAATAGGCACCGTCTTGCTTCCCCCGGCGGCCACTGTGGTAGCAGTAGCGCAATCAGATACTTCCTTTAAACTGCTGGTACAGGCCGTAGTAAAATGTGGTTTGGCTACTGCGCTCTCTGCACCGGGTTCATTAACAGTCTTTGCGCCTACCAACAACGCTTTCAGGGCAGCCGGCTTTGATAGCACTGCAATCGCAAATGCCAGTCCGGCAACAGTATCAACCCTTACCAGTGTGCTGCAATATCACGTGGTACCTGCAAGGGCATTCTCAGCAGACCTGGTAGAAGGTTTAACATCTGCCCCCACATTACTCAGTGGTAAAACGCTTACACTGGGCGTAACCGGTGGCGCTAAGGTTACCGGCAGCGGAAATGGTGGCACCGCTTCTAATATTACAAAAGTGAATATTGTAGCAAAGAATGGCGTAGTCCATGTTATTGACAGGGTATTGTTACCCTAATAAACGGTTTGGTGTAAGGGGTATCCAATTGAAATGAGAAAAACCAAGACAGTCCCGGGTAATTCCGGGACTGTTTATTAATTTGGACAACCATGTTTACCAGCAGATACCGGTATGTATTTATTGCTTTACTGGGATCGTATTCTTACCTGAATACCATCTTCAGCGAAGTGCATACCTATTATGGCATCAACGCGCCATGGTATGCAGTAATGTTGCTGATGGTAGGCATCACCCTGCTGGTGTGGGAAGGCAACCGCCTGCTGCTGAAAGTGATACCCACCCGGTTTAAAAATACAGGTACCCTTAAATTCCTGCTGCTTTTTTTTGGTGCCGGCACGTGTGTGGCCGCCGCGTCCACTTTGCTGCTGTCTTATATAGCTGCCAGGCGGTTTACGCTGCCCCCGGAGGAGTTGTCTATTTCTTTAAAACTGGCATTTACCTACGGTACCCGCATTAACCTGTTCATGCATATACTGAATGGCATTTTTGTATTCATGAAAGAATACAAAACCAAGCAACTGGAGGCGGAGGAACTGAAACGGATTAATATGCAGGCCCAGCTGCAACTGATTAAAAACCAGGTGAACCCGCATTTTCTTTTCAACAACCTCAATGTTTTATCGGGTATGGTAATGAAAGATAACCCGGACGCCAACAAGTTTATTGAAGAATTTGCCAAGGTTTACCGGCATATCTTAAACAGCCAGGATAAAGAACTGGTTCCACTGGCTACAGAGATTGAATTTATTAAGCCCTACATTTTCCTGTTGGAAAAACGTTTTCCTGAAAGTATTTCAATAACCCTTGACATAGAACAAAAATATCTTCAGCAGTATATTCTCCCCGCCTCGCTGCAAATGCTGGTAGAAAATGCCACCAAACACAATGTGCTGTCAAAAGCAAAACCGCTTGAAATAATAATTGCGGTAAACAAAAACGGGGATTTGTTTGTAAAGAATAACCTGCAGGAAAAGCCACAGGTAGAGGAATCAATGCAGGTAGGGCTCAAAAACATTCAGCAACGGTACGCTTTTATAACAGGCAAAAATATTGACATCATTAAGGACGGTAACAGCTTTACTGTAACCTTACCACTGATATACCAACCAGTATGACCACCCTTATTATTGAAGACGAAAAGCTTGCAGCTGAGCGCCTGCAACTTTTGCTGCAGCAGTGCGCCCCCGGAACAGCGGTACAGGCAGTAATAGACACTGTTGAAGAAACCGCTGCATGGCTGGCAGCAAACCCCTGTCCTGATTTTATCTTAATGGATATTCAGCTGGCAGACGGTTCTGCATTCGAAATTTTCCGGCAGACTGCCATGAAGGTTCCCGTCATTTTTACAACGGCTTATGACAAGTATGCGCTGGAAGCATTTAAAGTATTGAGCATTGATTACCTCTTAAAGCCCGTCACCGCAGAAGCCCTTTCAGCCGCCATCGAAAAATTAACCATCCTGCGGCCAGCAGCCCATTCTCCGTCATTCAGCTATTCTCAATTGATGCAGCTGTTGCAGCAGGCAAAACAACATTACAAAACCAGGTTCGTGGGCAAGGTGGGGCAGAAACTGTTTTTCGTAGAGGCCTCGGAAGTAGCCTATTTTGTTGCCGACAGTAAAATTGTGAGCTTGTTTGCAACAGACGGCAATCACTATATTATTGATTATACCCTGGAGGATCTTGAAAAACTACTGGACCCGCTGCAGTTTTTCAGGATCAACCGGAGTATTATAGTGAGGGCGAAGGCCATTGACCAGGTAAAACCCTATATTAACAGCCGTCTCAAAATTATTTTTAAAGCAGGTCAGCAAAACAGCGAAGCGGTAGTGAGCCGCGACAGGGTCAATGATTTTAAACGTTGGGCGAATAATTAATTGATTGTATATGTACATAAAAAAATTACTGGTGATTGTGCTGGCAGTGCTGGTGGTAACAGCAGAAGCCCAAACAGGCAGGAAAGAAGATGTACTGTATTTGAAAAATGAAGCTGTGATACGGGGCAAAATCATCAGCAGGGATGAAAACCGTATAAAAATACAAACTGCAGAAGGTACTGTATGGGTATTCAATAATGCAGACATAGAAAAAGTTGCCAGCGAAAAACCGTTTGGCCAGTTTCAAAATAGCGCCAAAGGTTATATGAACTATACTGAACTGGGGCCACTGGTAGCAGGCAAAACAACCATTGATGGCGTAACCACTGCTGCGTTTTCTTTTCAAACAGTAAATGGATACAGGTTTAAACGGTGGTTGTTTACGGGCGCAGGCGCAGGTGTTGATCTCTACGCCACACAAACAATACTTCCCTTATTTGCCAGTGTAAGGGGAGACCTTGCTGGCAGCAACAGTATTATTCCATTTTACTTTGCAGATGCCGGTTATGGACTTAATATAACACAGAATTCTGCCAACAGCACAGATTTCAGCGGTGGCTTGCAGTATGCAGCCGGACTGGGTGTTAAAATCCCCTTTAACAAGTCTGCCGGGTTTCTGATTAGCTTTGGATACCGGCACCAGTCTACATCGTATAAACTGAACAGCACGGAAACAAAAGTTCAGTACAACAGGCTGGCTATACGGGCAGGTTTCTTCTTCTGAGATCTGCGGAGACAACTGCCCCAAAAGATCTCCTGCAGCCATTTACCGGAACACAAGGATTGGTTATACCATTACAGGAGATTTACTTTGGCCTGTTTTCAGTAACTTGTTTTCACCAAAACAAATTACATGAGAAAACAATTCCTGCTGCTGGCTACTTGTATATTTTCTATCCTGCTGCTGTCTGCACAGGTAAAAAAAGCCCCGGAGCGCAAAGAAGGCGAAGGCCCCTGGCCACAGCTGATTATCCGTGGTGTAATCCTCATCAATGGCACGGGCGCACCGGCCATTGGGCCTGTAGACATAGTGGTAGAAAAAAACCGCATCAAAGACATTGTTAACGTGGGCGCACCCGGCGTTGCCATTAATCCCGCCAGGCGTCCCAAGCTGGCAGCTGGCGGCAAAGAGCTCAACTGCGAAGGCATGTACCTGCTGCCGGGTTTCATTGACATGCATGGCCATATTGGCGGCGAAGCACAGGGTGCAGACGCAGAATATGTTTTTAAACTATGGATGGCGCACGGCGTTACTACCGTACGCGACCCTGGTTGCGGCAATGGGCTTGACTGGGTGCTGGACCAAAAAAAGAAAAGTGAACTGAATACCATTACTGCGCCGCGGCTGAAAGCGTACACTGTTTTTGGGCAGGGCAGCAAGGAACCTATTGCCAGTGCTGAGCAGGCCATTGCCTGGGTAAGAGATAACCAGAAAAAAGGATCCGATGGCATTAAATTTTTTGGCGCCGCACCGGAGATTATGAAAGCCGCCATTGAAGAAAATAAAAAAATAGGATTGCGTTCCTGCTGCCACCATGCGCAGATGGATGTTGCCAGGTGGAATGTACTCAACAGTGCCCGTGCAGGTCTTACCTCCATGGAACACTGGTATGGTTTACCCGAGGCCTTGTTTGAAGACAAAACCATTCAGCAATACCCATTGAATTATAATTATGCCAATGAGCAAAATCGTTTTGAAGAAGCAGGCCGCCTCTGGAAACAGGCGGCTGCTCCTTATAGTGATCACTGGAATAATGTAATGAATGAATTGCTATCGCTTGATTTCACGCTCGATCCCACTTTTGAGATATATGAAGCCAACCGCGACCTGATGCGGGCCCGCCGGGCAGAATGGCATGAAGATTATACCATGCCAAAACTCTGGAAATTTTATGAACCCAGCCGTGTAGCACACGGTTCTTACTGGCTGAACTGGGGCACAGAACAGGAAGTAAGCTGGCGCGAGAATTACCGGTTGTGGATGATGTTTATCAACGAATATAAAAACCGTGGTGGCCGTGTAACAGTAGGCACCGATGCGGGCTTTATCTATGAGCTCTATGGATTTTCATATGTAAGAGAACTGGAATTGCTGCGCGAATCTGGCTTTCATCCGCTGGAAGTCATCCGCAGCGCCACCCTCTATGGTGCACAGGCCCTGGGCATGGAAAAAGAAATTGGCAGTGTAGAAATAGGTAAGCTGGCCGATTTTGTAGTGGTAGACGCCAACCCGCTGGAGAACCTGGCTGTTTTATATGGCACGGGCGCCATTGCCGTAACCGATAAAAACGAAGTGGTAAGAAAAGGCGGCGTTAGCTATACCATTAAAGACGGCATTGTATACGATGCTAAAAAATTACTGGAAGATGTAAAGAAAATGGTGGCAGAAGAAAAAACAAAGACCGGATTTAAAATTGTGCAGCCGGGCATGGAATAGAGAACCTGGGTGGGTCGCCCTTTTTGGTAGGGATCTACAAAGTGTTTTTTCAGGGCGGCTCACCCTCTAAAAGTGATTTTCAAGGCGGGCCGCCCCAGCAGTTATCATAATTTAGTAAATTCCCAAAAGGGCGACCCGCCTTACCCCTCCGTAGCCAGTGCATCCCCGATAGGAATTGGGGACCTTCTAAAACAATTTCTTTTTTAGGGTCTGCACAGCAAATCTAATAAAAAGCAAAAGCCCGGTAAAACACCGGGCTTTTAAAATATATACCTGCAATGCACTCAGGGCGTTCAGCTGGGTTTTCTCCCTGGTCGGGGTGCCATATGCAGGATGGTAATTCGCTATTCCAAAGCCGGTAACGCTTTCATTTTAAAATAGTCGGC
>JANPGT010000849.1:0-13376 GCA_031424135.1 Chitinophagaceae bacterium | reverse complement strand
AATCAGCACTGGATCAGGATCTACAGTTTGTTAAAATGAAGGGGCGTGAGATTTTTAAAAATGCTGTACGCACAATGGTTCAATGTTGCGAAGAGGCACTTACTGCTAATCAAATAACCAAAGACGATGTTGACTGGGTGATTCCCCATCAGGCTAATCTTAGAATCAGTCAATTTGTACAGAAAAAACTAGGGTTAAATGATGGTCAGGTATACAATAATATTCAAAAATATGGCAACACTACTGCAGCAAGTATCCCCATTGCCTTATGCGAAGCCTGGGAGCTTGGCAAAATAAAAGAGGGGGACCTGGTTTGCCTCGCTGCTTTTGGAAGTGGCTTTACCTGGGCAAGCGCGTTGCTGAGATGGTGAGGGCAGCTGTTAGCTTTTAGCTTTTAGTAAAGCTAAATTTTCGCCGCCTTTCACCTTAAACCCCAGACCTTACACCCTTTACCTTTACCCTTATGCAAAGGAAATTTATCTTTTTAATCAACCCCATCTCCGGCGCGGCCTCAAAAAAGGGCTTGCCGGAACTGATTGCCGCTGCAGCAAAAAAGCATGGGGCACAGTATGAAATACTGCCTACGGTGGAAAGCGGCGATTACCATTTTGTAAAAGAAAAAATAAAAGAAGAAAATTATACGGACATTATTGTCTGTGGCGGCGATGGATCGGTAAATACTGTGGTGCAGGATGTAAGAGAGACTGGCGTCAATTTTGGCATCGTACCCATGGGTTCCGGCAACGGGTTAGCACTGGGCGCTAAAATTCCCAAATCCACGGCAAAAGCACTGGAACTGGCTTTTACCGGTAAAGCCTCCTATGTAGACGGCTTTCTAATTAACCAGTCTTTTGCCTGCATGCTCTGCGGGCTGGGTTTTGATGCACAGGTGGCCCATGATTTTGCCAAACAGAAAACACGCGGGTTGCTGACCTATGCACAGCAATCCATCAAAAATTTCTTTTCTGCAAAGCCCTTTTCTTTTGATATTGACCTGGGCGAAACCCGGTTTACTACAGAGGCCTATTTTATCAGCATTGCCAACAGCAACCAGTTTGGCAACCAGTTCACCATTGCGCCCAGCGCAAGCCTTTCAGACGGTTTGCTGGATATTGTAATAGTAAGAAAAATGAGCAAGGCCCAGTTGCCACTTTCACTGCTTGACCAGGTAGCAGGCCGCAACCCCGTAGAAAATGTTCACTCACTCAGGAAGTCGGGCATTATCTACCTGCAGGCAGATAAACTTACCATTAAAAATACAGATGCCGCACCCCTGCATGTAGATGGTGAGCCAAGAGAAACCGCAAAGCAGTTTACAATACGCATCATCCCGGAATGTTTTAAACTGATTCAACCGCTTTAGGAAATGGCTGATTTCTGATTTGCTTTTGCGGGTCAAGAAATTTTCAGTTGATCGGTTAATTGCCCGCCCGGATAACCCGTTCGGACGGGGTTGAAGAGTTGACTGGCGGGTCCGTGGATCTATATGTTTTCCTGGACTAACAGGCCTGGACCATCAGACATAAAAAAATCAGACCCGTCGGAACGGTCATCCGGGCGGGCATCAGACATTCTTACTTTACCACCGCCGTATCTTTCATCCTCAGCAGCGAAGAAGAAAAAGCAGCAAAAGATTTTGCATTGTCTTCATTGTCCAGCGCCTGCAGGATATTTATTTTTTCGCGCTGGGTAAGATGAAAATTAAGCGCTGCTTTGGCATCGGCCGTTTTGGCGGCGTACTGAAATGAAATCTTAAAAAGTTTATCATTCATCACCTGTCGGGTAAGACCAAAAGTATTGTCCTGGTTATACTCCTGCATTTTATACCAGTTGTACTGAAGCAGGAGCATGGGTTTGGTGACCAGTTCGGAAATATCGCCCGATTCAAAAGGGTCATCCCAGCCGCCGGCGGTGCGGTCGCGAATCTGCACCATGATAACACCTGCAGTATTTTCCTGTAACCAATCTTTAAACACATCTGTAAATCGAAGCGCGGTTTCGGGTCCGTAATTATCACGCAAACCGGCATCCATTACATCAATCACCGGTGTACTTGGCAACCAAACATTGGGCAGCACATAGGGGAAGGTAGCATTCATGCGCAGTGCCGTCAGCAAACGCATGTTCATGGGATCCTGGCGGGCAAACAACGCTGCAAAATCAATTTCATCTGCGTCGGGCACCGTGGTGGCCGTTGTATCATACTGCGGCATCATCAAAAAACTTACCGGCTGCGTGCTGATGACCATCTTCCTGCCATCGCGGGTAATCACTGCATTGAACATCATCAGTGGTGTTTTGGCGGCATGCTCGTCTTTTGCGATGTCTTTTAGCTGGCGGTTCAATAAGTCGCGGGTATTCTCCCGCAGCTTTTCTTCAAACGCATAGCCCCTGTCTTTGATATAGTAGTAATCCCCAATCCTGAATTTCTGTGCGGGCGCGGCCATATCCCGCGCTACAAAAGAAGAGAAAGTGGGGTTCAGTAAATCTTTTGAAATATCATCTACATATTTGCTGCTGTAGAGGTAAAGATTTTTTCCGCCGGATCTTTCCCTGGCCAGCTCCCTGTAGTAAGCGGCACCCAGCATTCCACCGGAAGCGCCGGTAATTAAAAAAGTTCTGTCCATTAATTTTCCACCGCTTAAACTATCCAGCCTTTGCAAAACACTCAATGTAAAAGTAGCGCTGCGTGTACCACCGCCGCTTACGCTGATAATGTACATATAGGGTTTGGCCTCCTTTTGCTTTTTCTTCCAGTTTTCCAGTACTTCAATCATTTGCTTTTTATCACGCGCCATCAGGGCGGGCGTACACAAAGCCTGCAATCCTTCCCTGCTGTAATTGGCCCGCTCAATATTCTTAGCGTAGTTTAGTCCGTACGCTTTGTTGGTGGGGTCAATCACTTCATACTGGTATAAAACATTCAGCACTACAATCAGTAAAACAAAAAAAGGCACGCTCCAGCTTTGCAAAAAATAAGAAAATGCGCCTGCCACAGACACCAGTATGGCAAAAAACAGCGTAATGCTGGCGGCAGCGGGCAACTGGAAAATATGATGGTCAAGGAAAAAGCCCACGGTGATTAAAAAGATAAAAGCAATAAACACAGAAAGCATGGCAGCAAAATTATGCCGGCTGAAAACAGTGTCAATAAAAATGGCACTGTAGTGGGCCACATCGCGCACGGGGCGCACTGTTAATGGCGTATTAAGATAAGAGCTCACTTTTATTAAACGGCTGCCACCGCTGGTAAGCGCCACATGGGGGCGAAAAGCTGTTTTGAATTCAATGGGGTTATGAATGACCGTAGCCATGCGCTGCGTAATACTGCGGTCGGCCCTGAAAAAATATAAAAACGAGATGGTGATAATAACAATAAATCCCAGCAGGAAGCCACTTAGCAGCACAAATACCTGCCAGTTGGTATTCAGTTCGCGGTATTTGTTAAAATGCAGGGCTTCTGCAAAATAGAACAGCAGAAAGAACAGCGGTATCAGGCTGTTGTTGATACAATATTTTAAAAACGGGCGGGTTGTAGTTGCCAGGAATTTAAAGTGCCGGCAAAAAAGAATAAACGTGGTAATGTTCCAGCTCATTACAAAAACACCGGTAGAGATACCCAGAATGGCGGCACTGATGGCATTTACATTGCCCAGGTATTCCGGTGCCAGGTAGAGTGAATTAACGCCATAGCTTTTCATGAAACCTCCGCCTACTGCGCCAAACAGCAGGAACCAGAAAGCCAGCAGTATCTGAAATTTCTTAAAATGAAGCAATAGCAGCTGCACAGGAAATGAATAGAATATGGCCTGGACACGCTGCTTCATACTGATAAATAAAAAGTAAAATACAAAAAAATGGCGGAATACGAAACCATTGAAGCAGCTGTTAGCTATGATCCATTAGCAGTTAGCCAATACCCGGGTTTTAGACCCCCGAACCCAAATTTCCGCTGCGTGGGCTTCTTACCAGATAGAGCATCCATACCATGGTAAGCAGGAAAAGCAGCGCCACCACCTGGTGTAGTTGTGCCAGCCAGTCGAATACCCCCCAATGGTTTGGTACGATTGATGGACTGGTAAGCACTGCGCCTATGCCCAGTAATACCTGCAGCACAATTAAAAAAGCCGGCAGCCATTTTGTTTTTTGAAATAATACGTCGTGTGCAGACCGCATCTTTACTGCCTGCAGGCTGAAGCCCAGCGTTACCAGCAACAGCACGTAGGCCAGGCCGCGGTGTACAAAATGAACAGTAATTTTATTTTCTACAAGGCTAACAGCAGCAGAAAAAGTATTGTCGGGCCACCAAATGCCATTGATACTGGGCCAGGTAGGCGCCGCACTGGCAGCTTTATGGCCGGCCATCAACGCACCATAAATCAACTGAAAAAATAAAAGCGCCAGTACCAGCCAGGTATAGCGCCGCAGTTTGCTATCTGCTGTTATGGCTGCGCCGGGTACAGATAGCTGCAGTGCAAACCACCAGGCATAACAGATAAGTACCAGTGCAAAAACAAAATGCAGGGCCAGCTTTACGGGCTTTACGTATACCATATCGTCTGTCAGCCCGCTTTTTACCATTATCCAGCCAATAGTACCCTGCATGGCGCCCAGCAGAAACAATACCAGCAGGGGCTTTATCATGGAAGGCTTCATGTATTTTTTGGCCAGCAGGTACACAAATCCTGCTATAAACACAACACCTATCAATCTTGCCCAGAAACGGTGAAACCATTCCCAAAAGAAAATAAACTTGAAATTGGGCAGGGTAAAATCTGCATTCAGGAACTGGAACTGCGGGGTTTGTCTGTATTTGTTAAACTCCAGCAGCCATTGCTGTTCATTTAAAGGGGGCAAAGCGCCGGTCACCACATTCCACTCCGTAATAGAAAGACCTGAACCGGTAAGGCGGGTAATACCGCCTAAAATAACCTGTATGATTAACATGACCACGCCGGTATACATCCATACCGCTACTGCTTTCTGGCCCCTGGAAACTGAATTTATCATAGCAGGCGCAAAGTTAAGCTAAGAGCGCAAGGAGAAAAAGAGGCTAAGAGAAGAAAAGAAAAAAAGAGTTGCTATTCCTGCAGAGCGGAGTAGAAAAAGAGAAAAAAGGTGCTTTTGCCTTATTAACTGGACTTTCGGTTTTCCCTGCGTGCTCTTTTTCTATGCTAACCTTGCGCGAAAAAGAGATAACAGGGCATTTACCAGAAAGGATTGGGCCAACTACTTCGTCTCCTTTTCTCTCATAGCTCTGTGCAAAAAAAAACCGGCAAAAAGCTTCGACCCAAACCCTTGTCCTCCTTTTCTCCTTGCCCTCTTAGCTCACAAGCTCATTTCATCGAGCTGCACCTTACCCTTAAATGTCCAGAATACAAAACCGGTATACAGTAATACCAGCGGGGTGCCAATCAAAGCAATCATAAGCAGTATACCCATGGTTTTAGGAGATGCCGCTGCATTGTCTACTGTTATGCTATTGGCCGGAAACTGCGGAGAATACACCAGGTAAGGAAACACTTCTACCGCCACCAGTATTAATAAAGCAGCAATGGTGATAGAAGAACTGATAAAAGCCAGCCGGAAATTTCTTTTCTTCAGGCTGCGGGGTATATTGGCAATGGCCAGCGTCATAATAAGTGGCAAAATAAATAAGGAGGGGTGCGCTTTTATGGCATCGCTTAAATGCGGAATGTACAGGAGCGAGTAAAAAGTAGACAGGGCAAAACTGATCACAAAAAAAATGGTAAAATTCTTGGCCAGTATGGTGAGTTTGGTGTATAGCCGGTTTTCTGTTTTCATGCCCAGGTAAATAGCCCCGTGCAGCATGAACAGCGATAGGGTAGTAACAGCAATCAGGATGGCAAAAGGATTAAAAAAACTGAGCCAGTCGCCACTGAATTCATGTTCTGCATTCAGCGGGATGCCCAACGCTATATTACCCAGCATCAGGCCCAGGCTAAGGGCAATGACAATGCTGGATATGCAATAAGCAATATCCCAGGCAGTGCGCCACCACAACATGGGCTCCTTGCTCCTGAACTCAATAGAAATGGCACGGAAAATAATACCCATCAGGAACACCATAAAAGGAATATAGAATGCAGAGAAGATAGCTGCATATGCCACGGGAAATCCGGCAAACAAAGCGCCTCCGCCAATGACCAGCCATACTTCGTTACCATCAAACATGGGACCGATAGCGTTGATAGCAATACGGCGGCTCTGTTCCTTTTTTAGAAACAAATGCAGGGCGCCGGCGCCCAAATCAAAACCGTCCAGTATAGCATAGCCGCTGATAACAGCGCCAAATACCAGGAACCACCATACATTGAATGGAAGGCCAAGAAATATTCCGGTTTGCAGCAGTATGTTCAATCAGGATAGATTTATTTATGAGTAATGATAGGGTTATTACGTTTGGTATTGGCTTCCTGTTCTTCATCATCATCGTGCGCACCTGTTTCCGGACCATGCTGAATTTTCCGGTTCAGCAGGAACAGGAACAACACCAGCAGCAGGGCATACACCAGTGCAAATAAAATTAATGAGAATAATACCTGGTTGGCCGTAACGGTTTTTGACAGGGCATCGCTGGTCTTCAATAACCCATACACCACCCAGGGCTGCCGGCCCATTTCTGCGGTAAACCAGCCGCATTCATTACCAATCTGTGGCAGTAAAACCGACCATACAAATAACCACATCAACCATTTCTTATCAAACAGGGTGCCTTTTTTCCAGTACCAGCAGGCCAGCAGGGTCATTCCAATCATCGCCATACCAACGGCAATCATAATATGGTAAAACTGAAACACGGCATTCACCTGGGTAGGAATCTCGTCTTTTTTAAAGCTGTTAAGTCCTTTTACCTGTGCGTTAAAATCGCGGTGCATCAGAAAACTCAGTCCGCCTGGAATCTTCAATCCATAGGTTTCCTGCTTTTCTTTATTTACCCAGCCCATGATATACATCGGCGCTTTTGCCGACGAATCAAAGTGGCCCTCCATAGTGGCCAGTTTGGCGGGTTGATTTTTGGCCACGCCTTCAGCGCTTTTAGAACCCACCACCAGCTGCAGCAATGAAAATAAAGTAGCTACCGTTAATGCAATTTTAAACGCAGGTTTTGCTATCTCCAGGTGTTTGTTTTTGATGATATACCAGGCATTGATGCTTAGTACCAGGAAGGCGCCGGCCAGGAAAGCGCCTATCCATACATGTAACATACGGTCAAGGCTGGAGGGATTGTTTACCATTGCCCAGAAATCTGTAATCTCAGCCCGGGCATTCATGCCTTTGCCCACGATATGAAAACCGGCGGGTGTCTGTTGCCAGGAATTGGCCACCACTATCCATACTGCAGAAAACATGGACCCTAAAAACACCATAATGGTAGAAAAGAAATGTACGCCGGAGCTAACCCTGTTCCAGCCAAATAGCAGAATACCCAGGAAACCCGACTCTAATGCAAATGCAAATATGCCTTCTGCTGCCAGGGCGCTGCCAAAAATATCGCCCACGTATTTTGAATAGGTGGCCCAGTTTGTACCAAACTCAAATTCCATAATGATACCTGTGGCTACACCAATCCCAAAAATGAGTGCAAAGATGCGTATCCAGAAACGGGTCATTTGCTCATACAGCTTATTTCCTGTTTTTAGGTACATACCTTCCATAACAACCAGTACCAGGCCAAGGCCGATACTCAACGGGGGATATATGTAATGGAAAGCAATGGTAAAAGCGAACTGAATGCGGGCGAGTATTTCAACATCCATAGAGACGATGTTTGCGCAAATTTACATTTAAGTGTGGTAAGAGAACAAAGAGAAAAGGAGTTTTTTTGTTCAGCGGGAATAAAAGAGGGTTAGCCGCATTTTACTAAATTCAAAAGTAAAAAAGCGGCAGCCTTGAGATAACCCCAAAACAGATGAAGAAATAAAAAGTTATCCAACTTTTAGGTGCTACCTCTTTTTTTTGTAGCCCCTGCGCGATAGCCTTTCCCTCCTTTTCTCCGTCACCCTCTTAGCCCCTTAACTTAAGAATCGCTTCCTTTGAAAATTTGCTTACTACCAGCCTTCCGCTGATTGCAGCGCGTTCGGTGAGCAGCTGGTCCCAGTGTTCGGTGCCCTTCCAGAATATCTTTTTCATCTCAGTCATAGCATTTGGGCTGGCATGTGCCAGCGTATTGGCCAGGCGCGCAATAGATTCTTCCATATTTTCTACACTGCTGTGTATTTCTGCAAATATGCCTTTACGTTTTGCCCAGTCTGCATTGCGCCATTGACCGGCATCTATTGCCAGGTGACTGAATGCTGCAACACCTGTTTTTCTTTCTATAACCGGTCCTACCACAAAGGGGCCAATGCCAATAGCCAGTTCACTCAGCTTTACATCTGCTGTATCCAGGGCTATGGCATAATCAACGGCCGCTGCCAATCCTACACCACCGCCTACACATTTGCCCTGTATGCGGCCAATGATCAATTTGCCACAGGTGCGCATGGCATTAAACACGCGTGCAAACCCGCTGAAAAAAGCTTTGCCTTCGTCTTCATTGGTAATAGCCGCCAGTTCTGTAAAGGAAGCACCCGCACAAAATGCTTTTTCTCCGCCCGAACGCAGCACAATCACTTTTGTGTCTGCATTCAGTCCGGCATGATGAATTTCCTGTGCCAGATCGCTCAACAGTTTTCCCGGCAATGAATTGCTCTGGGGGTGATAAAACTCAATGGTATTAATACCCAGTTGATCGGTATGAGAGGTTACGTATGCGTCCATGGCTATATTTTTTTCGCACAGGGCTAACAGAGAAAAAGAGATTGCCTCAAAAAAAGCACCAGGCATTTATTCCATCTTCACTGAATTACAAAATTTATAATGTAAAAGTGCTTATTTAACATGATTGTTAAACAGCCGGGTAATGCCATTCTTGAGTAATTCCTCGTTAAAGTTAATTAATAAACCAATTTGCAGGTTAGCCAGTTTCAGGTATGACAAGAGCTGCTTTTTATGAATGGGCGCTACAATTTCGACTGATTTCAATTCTACAATAACCTTCTTTTCTACCAGCATATCTGCCCTGAACCCTGCTTCCATCTTCAAGTTGTCATAATATACAGGCAGGACAACCTGTCTTTCGCAAAGTAATCCTCTTTTAATCAGTTCATACGGCAACACTTCCTCGTACACTGATTCAAAAAGCCCAGGTCCCAATGCGGTATGGATTTTTACTGAGGCATCAATAATTTGGCCTGTAATCGCATTGGTTTCCATTTGCTATAAGGTTAAAAGGCAAACCTCTCTTTATTTTCCTTTTTACCAATGGTGTTTTCCTCATTCTACAGTGGTTTTATTCCCCAACTCACTTTCTCCTTTTCTCTGCTAGCGCTGCGCGAACCTTTTTCGAATCATGGTGAGTATGGTCGCAATTCCCACATGCTCATCCAATTCATCCAGTATCTCTACATACCATTTCACAATGCCCTTAGGGATATCGTTTTCTTCTTTTAACTCCTGGGGTGTTTTTTCCCTGCAGGTAAAGCGTACATGGATTGTTGTGCCTGGATAAACAGGTTTGGTGAACCGCAGTTCGTCGATACCGTAATTCAGCAGCACCGGACCCAGCGCACTGTTATTCACAAACAAACCCGCAGCAGCGCTCAAAATAAAATAACCATGCGTTACCTGTTTATCAAACATGGTATCCGTAAAATCAGTAGCTGTTTTATGCGCATAGAAATGATCCCCACTGAGATCTGCGAACCGATCAATGTCTTCGCTGGTAATAATTCTTTTTGCGGTAACAAGCTGATCACCCACCTGCAGTTCTTCAAAATACTTGCTAAAAGGATGTACCGCACCAATATTGCCCTTTGCGTAAGGGTGGTATACATTGGTGATGGCAGTCAGGGTGGTGGGCGAACCCTGCACCGCTACCCTTTGCATATAATGTTTAACACCACGCAGCCCGCCCATCTCTTCTCCGCCACCCGCCCTGCCCGGCCCACCATGCACCAGCAGGGGAAGGGGCGAACCGTGCCCGGTGCTCTCGCGTGCGCAATCATTGTTCAGCACCAGTATACGGCCATGGTGGGTGGCCGCGCCCAACACATATTGTCGTGCAATGGCATCATTGCCTGTTACAATGGAAGAACAAAGTGACCCCTTTCCCTTTTTGCTCAACGCAATGGCTTCTTCCATATTTGTATACGGCATAACGGTACTGACTGGGCCAAATGCCTCTACACTGTGCACGGCTTCGTCTGCAAAAGGTTTTTCATTCAGCAGTAAAAGCGGACTAATAAACGCGCCTTTACCTGCATCTGCATCCATGACCGCTACACTGTCAAGGCTGCCATAGACCAGTTGCGAAGCAGCCAGCAGTTTTTGCACCTGGGCCCTTACTTCTTCCCGTTGCGATTGACCGGCCAGGGAACCCATCTTTACTTTTTCATTCAGGGGGTTGCCGACAAGTATTTGTGCCAATGCTGCGCCCAGGGCTTTTACCACCTCTTCCAGTTTATTGGCGGGCACAAAAATGCGCCTGATAGCGGTGCATTTCTGCCCGGCTTTTACCGTTATTTCTCTTCTTACTTCTTTGATGAAGATATCCCATTCGGGCATGCCGGGGATTACATCGTTGCCCAGCACAATGCAGTTCAGCGAATCTGCTTCCATGGTAAATGGAACGCTCTCTCTTAAAATATTGGTATTTGATTTCAGCAACAAACCCGTAGCGGCAGAACCGGTGAAAGTTACCACGTCCTGCGATGCAACATGATCCAGCAGGTCTCCTGCACTGCCACAGATTAACTGCAGGGCGCCGGCTGGCAAAATACCGCTGGCAGCTATTTCCCTTACCACTGCTTCCGTGAGGTAAGAAGTAACCGTAGCAGGCTTCACAATAGCCGGCATACCCGCCAGCAGGTTAACAGCAATTTTTTCCAGCATGCCCCATACCGGGAAATTAAATGCATTGATGTGCACGGCTACCCCTTCTTTGGGTACTAAAATATGCTGGGCCATAAAACTGTTGCCCTTGCTGAGGTTATGGCTTTCACCATCAAGACAATAGTATTCATCCGGAAACTTTCTGCGCAGTGATGCATTGGCAAATAAATTTCCGATGCCTCCTTCAATATCAATCCAGCTATCGATCCTGGTGGCACCTGTCTGGTAGCTGATGGCATAAAACTTTTCTTTCTGCGCAGTAAGGTGCAGGGCCAATGCGCGCAGCATTCTTCCCCGCTCATGAAAACTCATTTTACGCAATGCGGGGTTACCCACTTCACGTCCGTACCGCAGCATGCTTTCAAAATCCAGTCCCTTAGAACTGGCACTGCCAATCTTTTCACCGTTTACGGCATTGAACAAAGGCTGACCTTCTCCATCGCCATTTATCCACCGGCCGGTAATATAGTGCTGAAGTTTATTCATATGCATGCGTTTTATACTGACACCAAAATTATTCTAAAAGAAAAACAATGGGTAAGAATAAATCAGCTGCCGTACACTATTTGCGGCTGATAAGACAGAAAAAATTTCAGGCAAAAAAATACCGCTTCAGCAGAAGCGGCATTGCAGTTGGTTTTGGCTAATTATTTTTTATGCGGCCTGTTTTTCATCAATGGCCGAACAGAGGCTGTCAAAAATTTCTTCTACACTGCCCTCCCCCTTTACCAGAACTACTTTGCCAAACTGGCTGTAATAATCGGCTACTACCGATGTCTTGTTATGGTATTCTATGATCCTTGCGCGGATAACATCTTCTTTGCTGTCGTCGCTTCGGCCGCTGGTAAGTCCGCGGTTCAATAAACGTTTTACCAGTTCTTCCTCGCTCACTTTAAGTGCCAGCACCACGTTGATAGCTGCATTGTACTGGGCCAGCAGGGCATCCAGTGCTTCCGACTGCGCCTGGGTACGGGGAAATCCGTCAAAAAGAAAGCCTTTAGCCTGGGGGTTATTGGCCAGGGCCGACCTAATCATGCCAATTACCACCTGATCTGGCACCAGTTGTCCCTGGTCCATCAGCTTTTTTGCTTCCAGCCCAAGGGCAGTCTGGCCCGCTATCTCGCTCCGCAAAAGGTCGCCGGTGGAAAGATGTTTTAAGCCGTATTTTGCCATTAACTTCTCTGATTGCGTGCCTTTTCCGCTTCCCGGAGGACCAAATAAAATTAAATTGAACATATTTGCTTACTTAACCTTTTGGGGAACAACAAATATAAAGGAAGAGGTTTAAAAACCCGTTAACAATTTTAACAGTGTTTTCAGGCGGGTTTCAGGCTACCTGAATTGTTAAACCCGGCCGCCTGTCGCAGGCCCGACAATCTGCGAAAACCATTGCTACGTAAATTTGTTGTACAATAAGAACATATGAAAAAAATAACCAGTTATGCGTTGTTATTATTGCTGCCGGCAGTGTTTGCACAGTGCAGCTATTCGCAAACACCCGCTTCCAAAAAATCAACCAGTATGGATACCAGTAAAAAAAGCCCGGTTTACTCCAAGACAGATACAAAACCGGTAACTGTAAGCGATGAAGAATGGAGAAAAATATTGCCTGCAGAAGTATACAATGTAGCCCGCCAAAAAGGTACGGAACGGCCATGGACCAGTCCGTTTGAAACCTCCAAAGAAATTGGCACCTATTATTGCGCGGTTTGCGGCAACCCGCTGTTCAAAAGCGATACAAAATTTGAAAGTGGCTGCGGATGGCCCAGTTTTTACGAGCCCATCAGCAAGACAAGCATGATTTACAATGTAGACAATACCTTTGGCATGAAAAGAACCGAAGTAGAATGTGCGCGGTGTAAGTCGCACCTGGGGCATGTATTTAATGATGGGCCACCGCCCACCGGCCTGCGCTACTGCATCAATGGCGTGGTGCTTGATTTTGAGAAAGCAAAAGACGCAGAAAAAAAATACAACGAAAAAAAACAGGGGCAATAAAAAATCCTCCCGGCAAAACCGGGAGGATTTTTTTATCTTAATGTGTTTACCTTATGATTTTTTGAAATCGATATTCAGTGTAATCTCCACGTCTTTTCCTACAACCACTCCACCTGCTTCTGTAGCAGCATTCCATTTCAGGTTGTAATCAAAACGGTTGATGGTGCTTTTTGCCTTAAAACCGGCATGTGTGCCGCCCATTGCAGTAACAGTACCGCCATAGGTTACATCAAATACCACAGGTTTGGTAATATCCCTGATGGTAAGATCGCCCGTTAATTTGTATTTGTTACCGCTCACCAGCTGTAAAGATTTGCCGGTAAATTTTATCTGCGGAAATTTTGCAGCGTTGAAGAAATCATCAGACTGCAGGTGTTTATCCCTGTTTTCATTGTCGGTATTGATAGATGCCACATCTGCGG
>JANPGT010000848.1:0-5157 GCA_031424135.1 Chitinophagaceae bacterium | reverse complement strand
AGGGCGGAGGACCGGAGAAGATACCGGCACCACCTCTTACCTGCAATGATTTATCGCCCAGTGCATCCCAGTTAAAACCCACCCTTGGTGAAATAAGGACTGCATTTTTTGGTTTTTTACCCACATCATATTTTGCACCGTTGGCAAAAGTGAGCGCAGCAAAATCAGGGTTCTGATCAAACTTGCCTGTATACTGAGACACATCGCCCCGTATACCATAAGTTACTGTAAAGTTCCTGCTCACCCTCCATTTGTCCTGCACAAATAAACTCAGGTCGTTAGAACCTGCTTTCGCATAAGGAAACGAGCCATCCTTCAGTGCAGAGTACTGGATGGCATAACGTGATGCAGATAATGTACCACCGTTTACGCTGGTATAAAAGTCCTGCAGGCTGTTAAACTGGTAAAGGCCCTGGTAGGCTGGTGCAAAACCATTCAGGTATTTCCTGAAATAGTTTTGTGTACCAATGGTCAACTCGTGGCTGCCCTTGTACATTGTAAAAATGTCTGAAAACTGGAACACGTTTGTATTCAGTTTGTTGTTATAGGTAAAAGGCTCATACCCGAAAGTGGTGTATGGGTTACCGTTCAATAAAATGTCTACCAGTGGCAGGTTAGAATTTCCCTGAGAGCTGCGGAAATCGCGCAGCGCTGTATAACCTACCTGGAATTTATTTACTGCTTTATTACTGAAACGGCTGTTCAGCTCGGCAATGAAAATATTGAAGTTGTTATTAATAACATAGCCAGCACCCTGGAAAGGCATGGCGAAATTACCGGGATTACCACCTGCAATGAACCCTGAGTAACCGTTACGGCTGGTGCTGGGGAACTGATCTGCAGAAGATTTCAGGTAATTGTATTTCAGGGTAAGGGTATTGCTCTTGTTGATGTTCCAGTCAATCTTGGCAGTAATTTTATCACTCTGTGTTTTCTGGTTGTATTCCTGGAAAGCCCCTGTATTGTAGTTAAATTTATTCTGCAGGAAAGTAGACAATTGGCGCAGCGTATCTGCATTGGCGATAGACACACTGCCGGAGGTAGCAGGATGCGTTGCATCTGAGGCAATAAAGCTTGTAGCGGGCAATTCCTGCCTTACCTGCTCGTAACTACCGAAAAAGAACAATTTGTTTTTGATGATGGGTCCACCCAGTGCTGCACCCAGCAATTTATAGGTGATGGGGGTTTTGGTAACTTTTACATTACCTACTTTATAGCCCTGACTATTTTCATTCTTTGTATAGGCATACGCAGTTCCTTTAAACTGGTTGGTACCGCTGCGGGTAACCGTATTGATACCGGCACCGGTAAAACCACCCTGGCGCACGTCATAAGGAGAAGTGCTCACCTGTATCTGCTCAATGGCATCCAGGCTGATGGGCTGAGAACCTGTTTGGCCACCCAGTGTACCCGATAAACCGAATGAGTTATTGAAATTGGCACCGTCTACAGTAAGGTTATTGTACTGGTTGCTGCGGCCGCCAAAACTAAGACCGTTGGCAGTAGGTTCCAGTTTAGTAAAATCCTGCAGTGAACGGTTAATGGTAGGCAATCTTTCAATTTGTGTACGGTTGATGATTTCCTGGCTGCCGGTACGGCTGTTGTTGAACACTTTATTCTGCCTTCCTGCAGACACTACTACTTCTGTAAGATCACCGGCAGCTTTCAAATTGAAATCTGCTGTGTAAGCCTGACCAAGGCTAAGGTTGATATTGGTCTGTTTGTCTTCTTTGAAACCTACGAAAGTGACTTTGATTTCGTAAGGACCGCCTACGCGTACGTTGGCGAAATTGTACCGGCCATCTTTACGGCTGGTGGTGGTGTATACGGTTCCTGTGGGCGTGTGCGTGGCCACTACGGTGGCACCGGCAAGACCCGTGGTTCCGTCAGAAATGAAACCCTGGATATCCGCAGTGGTTTCCTGTGCGTAGCCTGTAAATGATTTGACTAGAATCATTACCATGGCAGCAATAAATAAGACTACTCTTCTCATATTCATATTTGTTTTGGTGTGCTGACTTATACTAAAAAATACTGCATCTGTGGCAGAAAACGATAGTAATAGGACGGTTCGATTTTCCCGGAAATGGATTGGCAATCAGTAAGTTGATGTGGGAAGCAATCGGCAAATAAAAGGCTGGGGGCAAGTTTGGTAAAAGCTAAAGACTTGCGAAAGTAAAGGAATATTCCTCAGCCCCCTGCAATGTTTTTTTAAATCAATTCACATAATATTAACAGCAACCCCCTCTTTTTTTCCGGCGCAAAGATGCGGCAGAACAGTTGTTAATAGCAATACTGAAGATTAATAAATTGTTACCCACCGCTTGGACAGGCAGTAGAAAATGATGTCAATCAATTATGTGGGCAGCGGTGAGAACTTTTATTACAGATAGATGAGCTTTCAAGAACCCTTTTCTTACTTCAACATCACATTATTAGAGTAAAAAAAAACAGCCATCGCAGAAAGCGATGGCTGAATATAAAAAAATGGTACTGATAAATCCTGCTTAGAAAATATACTTCACCCCCAGCTGAATACCATAGGTAGTAGAAGTAGAGCTAACATTGATATAAGGTTGCCTTACAAGGTCGCCATTGAAAGTAGCCAGCGTATACGTTGGTACACCATTGGTAACGGCTGTCAGCCGCAGCGGGTTGTTTACAATAATCTGCTTGCGGATGCCCCAATCGTGGTTCAGCAGGTTCAGGAAATTGACCACAGAAGCAGTGAACTGCAGGGTATTCCTGTTCTTGCCAATATTAGTAAACAGATCCTGCTGGAAATTGAAATCTACCCTGTGGAAGAAAGGATAACGGGCAGCATTTCTTTCTGCTGTCTGACCCATATGGTTACGCAGGTACCTGTCTTTGGATACAAGAGAGAAGAAGGCATCTGACTGTTGCTGCGCAGTAAACGCAGGCGTTGTACCGCTGGCGGCCAGGTTTACAAATTTTATTTCTGAAGGATCTTTTGGAATGTACATAAGGTCCGCAGAGTTACCGTCCTGGTTAATATCACCATTGTAGATATAACTGTAGGTTCCCTGTGAAGAACCATCATAGAAGAAAGTAAAGGTAGACGCCAGGTGTTTGAAATACTCCACGCGGTAAGACATGGTAGCCACAATGCGGTGCGGCACTGCATACTGCGAGTAAGACAATTGCTGATCGTTCTGCGTACCGGAAGTAGCATTACCACTCCATACCGAAGCTGCCTGGCTGCCGGGGTTGGCAGTAACTTCCTGTGCAAACGTGTAGGTATAAGCCAGTGAACCATAAAATCCTTTTGTAAAGCTTTTTGATACCTGTGCGGTCAATGCAATACCCCCACCTTTGGAAGTATTCTCCAGCACAATGGCGTTTGATATGCCGGCGTTCAGCCTGCGCAGGCTATTGGCATTGCTGCTGTAACGGGGACGTACATCACCGGGACCTACATTCACCAGGGTATCCAGCGCTTTCTGGTTGGCATTGCGCATGGACGCATTGTTCAGATCTTTGGTGTACAGGGCTTCCAGCGTTAAGTTCCAACCATTGCCCAGTTGCTTGTCTACCCCCAGGTTGGTACGCCATACCTGCGGAAATTTGAAATTGGGATCAATGACTGCAAAACCACCGCTGGGTGCTACAGTACCTGCCACTTTCGGAAACACAGCCGGGTCAAGCGCTGTATTGTAGAAAGGGTTATAGGCATGCGGGTCTTTATTAAACAGGAAGTTCTGGAGATTGCTGGTTACAAGGGCGCCAAAAGTATACATGCCGCTGGTGCTGGGCTGGTTAGTAAGGTACACAAAAGGAATGCGGCCGGTGAACACGCCTGTACCACCGCGTACAATCATGGTCTTGTCGCCATCTACATCCCAGCGGAAACCGGCACGGGGAGAAAACAACCATTTGGGCGTAGGCCATTTACCACCATTGTAATTGGTGATATTGCCATTTTTGTCGTACAGTCCAAGTGCAGTAATAGCCGGGTTTTCCAGCGGCTGTTCAGGGTAAATGGGTTTGTCGATGCGTACACCATAAGTAAGTTTGAACCGGGGATTAATGTTAACCTCATCCTGCAGGTACAAACCCAGCTGGGCCACTTTCAGGTTGGCAGAGAAAACAGCATCCTGGCCGGGCACCAGAGAATAGTTGATAGAAAATAATTTGGGTGCACGGTTATTGGTAAAATCATCCAGTGAACCAAATACATAGTAACCCTGTGAACCCGGCATAAACATATTGCCCACTTTCTGGTATTCGTAGTTTACGCCCGCGGTGACTGTATGCCTGCCTGCAAAATAACTGAAATTGTCTGTGAAGGTATATACATCGTTGATCACCTGGTTGTTGTTGCCGTTAAACGGTTCGTTACCAAAACTCAGGTAGTTGTTCCTGCTGCCGGCACTCTGGCCAAGGATATCTGCAAACGGAAATACATCGCCATCGTGTCCCTTAATAGAACTGATTTTGGTAATGGTGGCCAGCAACTGGTTGGCAAATTTGCCATGGAAATTACTGTTCAGTTCCAGCGAGCCTGATCTTACCTTATCTACTGTTTTATAATTTGAATTATTGAAGCCCATGGCATTGGTACCAAATCTTGAAGACTGGTAGGTAACGATGCTGCTCTGTCCGCTGGCGCCATTGATACCACCACTGCCGCTGGCTACAGAATAACCGGTATTCCTGAAATCACTGTACTTCACCGTTAGTTTGGTAGAAGTACTGATGTTCCAGTCAAGCTTGGCAAGTATTTTATAATTGTCGGATGCAAACGTGGGAAAATTATCATAGGCACCGGGATTAAAGCCATACTTGCTGCCCAGGTAATCGGATAATTTTTTGAGGGAATCAATGGGCACATTGGAAACTGTTCCGGCACCGGATCCACCCTGTGGGGATGATGTAACGCCGGGCTGGTTGGCTTTTTCTATTTCGCCGCTTAAGAAAAAGAACAACTTATTTTTAATAAGAGGGCCACCAAAAGTGGCGCCATAAATCTTATTGCTGGTAGCTGCGGGAGAAGGCAGTTTGGTGCTGCCTATATAGGTACCATTGTAACGCTGGTTACGGTAAGAACCGTATACGCTTCCGTGAAAAGTATTGGTACCACTCTTGGTAAGGGCGCTTACGCCGGCACCGGTAAAGCCGGATTGCTTTACATCGTAG
>JANPGT010000847.1:0-3622 GCA_031424135.1 Chitinophagaceae bacterium | reverse complement strand
CGCAGGGCGCGGCGCAGCAATCGGCGCCGCTTCCGGGCTGGTAATTGGCGCCATTGCCGGCTTCAGCGCAGGCGACGATCCCCATGTACCTGCCAGCCAGGATTTGTGGGGTATCGGAGAAGCTTTCAGGATGACGGCAGCAGACAAAGCATTGGTGGGAGGATTCGCCGGAGCTGCCATCGGGGCGGGGCTTGGTGCACTTACCGGCGCACTTGTTAAAAAGACATTTGTCATTGAAGGTAAAAAGGAAAAGTTCGATGAGATGCGGCTGAATATAATTGAACGGGCCTACAGGAAATAGCTGGTTTGCATGTGATATTTACAAAAGACATATGGTAAAAGCAACCGGTACATGCTTTTTTGGAGACTCATTTCAAAATAATGTACATTACAGGTAGAGACGAAATTGATAACTTTCATCTGCTTCACTGTGATTTAATCCGTTCCTGCGTTTTGCAATTAGCTGCTGTTTATTTCGCACTGGTGATTTCAACAAAACAAATCAACACTCGCTGAAAAAGTAATGACAATTATAAAAATATTCATTGCTGTCTCCCTATTTTGTTTCACAGTACCGGCGTATGCCCAGCCCTACCTTGACATAGCTTCTTTCAAATATCTAAACAGCCCGGATGCCGGCGCCTGGCGTCGCAACAAAACAAACAACCAAATTCAGTATTATAATTTCAGCCTCACCCTCCCGTTTATCAGGAAAAGAGACAGCAGCATTATTGCATTCAGCCCATTTGCGGAACGCTGGAATACCAGGGTAACAGCCATGAGCGGGTTTCCTTCCCATGTAAGCTCCCTGGCTTTTCCACTGAACCTGGTAAAACCACTCTCTCAAAAATGGGGGATAGTGTTCGTGATTGTACCCCGGTGGAATGGCAACCTGCCAAACATTTTCAGGAATGATTTCCAGTTGGGCGGCGCTTTTCTTACTACCTGGAAAAAGCGGCCCGGTCTAACCTGGAAACTGGGCATTTATTACAACAGTGATTTATCGGGACCTATTGTATGGCCATTGCTCGGCATCGACTGGCGCATCAATAAGAGAAATAATCTTTTTGGGGTATTGCCGGGCAATCTGGTATTGGAACACAAAGGAACGCAGCGCTTTTATTACGGAGCTTCTTTCAGGGCAATTACCAATACATATAGTGTGGGATATGCTGACGCAGTTACCGGCACGCAGTACCTGCGTATTGACGATAACCAGCTAAGCCTGTTTGCGGATTTTTATCTTTTTAGTAAACTTGTTGTAACTGCAGAAGCCGGCCATTCGGTTTTCAGAGCGCTCAGGCTGGGCATTAAAGATGCGCCCGTAAAATATTATTATAAAGAAAAAATGAACGACAACCTGCTGCTGAAAATGTCGCTGAATTACAGGATTCGCTTTTAACTGCTGCAGGCTACTGCTATCAGGAAGATCGTTTCCGCATCGCCTCATACAGTATCATTCCGGCTGCTACCGATACATTCAGTGATTCAAAATTACCTGTCATGGGTATTTTGAATTGCCGGTCGCAGATTTTCATCAGCGCGGGATACACCCCATTGTCTTCACTGCCCATGATAAAGGTGCAGGGTGCTGCCAGCGGCAGTTCGTGCAGTTTAACGGTAGCCGTCATTTCGCTGGCAAAAACAGGTATGCCATTCATGTGCAGTTCATCCACCGCCTTCATAAGGCTGTTTACCCGGCAGATATGTATTTTCTCCAGCGCACCCGCTGAAGACTTCATAGCCTCTTCATTGAGGGCACCTACACCTTTATCGGGGATAATCAGGGCCTGGGCGCCGCAGCAGACTGCCGTACGTGCAATGGCGCCTATATTGCGCACATCGGTTACGCCATCCAGCATAATAAACAGCGGCGTTTCTCCATTGCCTGTTACCAGGTCTATTACCTGCTGCAGGTTCATGTATTGCACAATGGCGGCAAAAGCAATTACCCCCTGGTGATTGGCCCGCGTTAATCCGTGCAACTTCTCCGGTGGTACCTGCTGAATGGGAATATTAAACTCCTTTGCCAGCTTCCTGATTTCGCCAATTGATTCGCCGCTGACATTGCGCTGGAACAAAATTTTATCAATGGCACGGCCCTGCTGAATGGCTTCAATCAGTGGTTGCCTGCCTATTATCATTGACGATGGTTTCAATTCATTTATTTTTTTATACCTCCCGCCACCGGGTATGGCACTGTAACAATTCAATTTTACAACCAGCCAACTGACCAATCAACTGATAAACTGATAAACTAATCTACTACTCAACCAGTCAGCTAACTCCCCAGCCTGCCGTCCAGCAGCATCAATTTAACTTTTTGGATGGCAGCCACCGACATAGAATCGGTAATGGTACCGGCCTCTACCATGGCATAGGCTTCTTCAAAAGGCATTTTCTTCACCTGCAGCTCTTCTGTATCTTCCGGCGCCGCTTCCTGCTGCGTCAACTGCTGCGCCAGGTATATAATCCCGTATTCATCACTAACAGAGTTGGATAAGTGAAAATGCTGCAGGATGGTCCATTTGGCTGCTACCAACCCCGTTTCTTCCAGCAATTCACGCTGGGCCGATACCAGTGGCGCTGTACCAAGGGGGCCGCCGCCTTCCGGGATTTCCCAGCTATAGGCGTTCAGTACAAACCGGTACTGCCCCACCAGCCAGGTATTCAAATCTTCATCCAGCGGCAAAATACCAACGGCAGTGTTTTTAAAATGCAGTTTACCATAAATGCCTTTGCCGCCCGAAGGATTAATGACATCGTATTCCGTAACAGCTATCCATTTATTGTCGTACACCGGCTTTTCCGCCAGCACCTGCCAGGGGTTATGCGCTTCATTCATGACCCGAAAATAAAAAAACCTCCCGGTCCGGGAGGTTTTTTTATAGTCATCCTCATTTATTTTAAACCAAAAGCTTTTTTCACCTTGGTTACATAGTCCAGTTTCTCCCACGTAAACAGTTCCACTTTCTTCTTAATCTGCTTTCCATCGGGCGAGGTAAATGTTTTTTCCACCACCTCAGGTTTACGGCCCATATGTCCGTAAGCGGCTGTTTCGCTGTAAATGGGGTTGCGCAGTTTCAGGCGGCTCTCTATGAAATAAGGACGCATGTCAAATACGCTCTCCACAATTTTACCAATCTGGCCATCGGTCATGTCTACCGTGGCAGTACCATAAGTATTCACGTTAATGGAAGTAGGCTGCGCCACACCAATGGCGTAAGAAACCTGCACCAATACTTCGCTGGCAAGACCTGCAGCTACCAGGTTCTTGGCAATATGGCGTGTTGCATAAGCAGCAGAGCGATCTACCTTGCTGGGGTCTTTACCACTGAAAGCACCGCCACCGTGTGCGCCCTTTCCACCATAGGTATCTACAATGATTTTACGGCCTGTTAAGCCTGTATCACCGTGCGGACCACCAATCACAAACTTTCCGGTAGGGTTGATATGATATTTGATCTTGTCGTTAAAAAGTTTTGCGTATTTTTTATACTTCGCCTTTACGCGTGGTATCAGGATGCTCACGATATCTTCCTGTATTTTCTTCAGCATTTTTGCTTCTGAATCAAAATCATCGTGCTGGGTCGACACCACGATAGCGTCTATGCGTACAGGC
>JANPGT010000846.1:0-7339 GCA_031424135.1 Chitinophagaceae bacterium | reverse complement strand
TCTGCCGCCTAAAAAATAATGTACAGGTTAGGCCCATTTGTCAGAAGCGGTGATGCCGCCATCGGTCCATAGCCATTCTATAGACTCATATACAAATTCTACCTCTTCGTATTCGGTGAGTTTGGCCAGTTCCGTGATTTTGTTATTGGGCATTATAAACCTGATACCTGTAATACGGGCATTGCTGAGTTTCACCGTATAGTGCTGCTTTTCTGTGCCCGTAGAAACACCGCCGGCGGCAGTTGTCCAGAACTGCAGTTCCCAAACGGCCATATTTTCGTTGTTTACCAGCGCGCTGTACAATAAAGGAGAAGATTTATCCAGTGGTTTGGTAATTACGAACGGTTTATGGGTATGCCTGCCTACAGGCAAACCAGAAGCAATATCACGCGGCGTAATTAATTCATGACTGGCAGCTATTACCATAATCTTGCCTTCGCGTCCTTTTTGTGTAACAGAGCCTTTTATCTCGCCCTGTTTTTCGCCTTTTAATTTTAAGAAAGCATTCAGTGCCATGGTGCAGGTTTTAAAGGTGGATAGTAAAACAAAACTAACACATTCATAAAGCTGGCCTATACCACTTTGCGGTAATACGGGAACCGTGGAGGCAGGGTGGCACGGATGGGCATGAAGGCCTTAGTGGTTCCTTTTTGAATGATGCAGCAACAGCACATAAAATATAATCCCTTCTCACCCGTCTACTCTTATATAGCAATATTGCTATTACTTAAAACGTATAACATGCACTACAATCAGTCATGTGCCGCAAAAGGCGCCCATTACGGAAGCAGGCAACGGCACCCGCTTTACCGTTCTCAGCAAAGAGCCGCTGTAAACGTGTACAAAACAGACAGCAGTTATGAAATGCTGTTATTTGCACCCGGACGAATTAAAGAGCATTTTCACCTGGATGTAAAAGGAAACGATTTAACCGTTTCTTATACGCCGCCCGAGGGCTTTGCACGCCCGGAATGGATACTGCGAGAATATAGCCGTGGTGGTTTTGAAAGAACATTCGGGCTGGATGAGAGTGTGGATACTGCCAATATTACCGCCAAATATATTGACGGAGTGTTGCAGGTGAGCATGCCCATTATTGCCGGCAAGGCAGCAGTGAATCAGGAAATACCTGTTGGCTAATCCAAGTGCTAAACAGAAAACGACGACGGTAATATCACCATCGTCGTTTTCTTTATTAAGTAAGACCTATTTTTATACCATATGATAACTACTAACCTGCTGCACACACTAATTAGAAAGTTCAGACTGGTGGCTATTGCAGAAGGCTTCTCCTACCTGTTTCTTTTGTTAATAGCGATGCCCCTGAAATATTTCGCCGGTTACCCCGCAGTGGTAAAATATGGCGGTTGGGCGCATGGTGTATTGTTTGTTGCATACTGCATTTTGCTGCTGCAGGTGTGGATCCGCTATAAATGGACATTTACCTGGGTGGTTATGGCGTTTGCTGCCTCTCTGCTGCCTTTTGGTACTTTTGTGCTTGACAGGCAACTAAAAAAGCAAATGCCTGAAATTGCAGGCACAAAAAAATAAGAATATACTATTTATATATGGCGCAGAGAGGAAACCGCTTTAACAGCAACGGACAGCAAAAAGAAGAGCCCAAAAAAGTAAAAATCTCCAAAGAAAACCTTCGGGAAGCATTGGTGTTGTTTACCTATTTAAAACCATACAGGGCGAAATTTATTCTTAGCCTGGTGTTTATTGCACTCTCTGCTTTCAGTACCAGCCTCTTTCCTTTGTTTCTCGGCAAAATGATTGATGCCGCTTCACCAGGTGCCGGCAGTTCCATAATCACTGGCGGCAGTAGCAGTCCGCTAAGCGGTTTTAGCATAAAAGATATTCACTGGAGCCTTAATACTACCCTGCTGCTAATCTTTGTACAACTCACCGTTCAGACCATATTTTCTTACCTGCGCGTATACCTTCTTACAGAAGTAGGTGAAAAATCACTGGCCGACATGCGCAGAGATGTCTATAGCAAATTGCTGAGCATGCCAATGTCGTTTTTTTCGGAGAAAAGGGTGGGCGAACTAAGCAACCGCATCTCTTCAGATTTATCGCAGATACAGGATGCCATCTCCTTTACACTGGCAGAATTTCTGCGCGGCATTTTCACCTTAATTATAGGCCTGGTATTTATTTTTCTTATCAGTCCAAAACTGGCTTTTGTAATGCTGGCCGTAGTACCCGTGATTGCCGTACTGGCAGTGGTGTTTGGCAAACGCATCCGCAAAAGGGCGCGTAAGGCACAGGACCAGCTGGCCGAAAGCGGCACCATTGTACAGGAAACTTTTCATGGCATTACCGTGGTGAAAGCTTTTACCACAGAATTTTTTGAAATAAGCCGCTATGTAAAAAGCGTATACGCAGTGGTAGACACCGCTATTTCAAATGCCAGGTACCGCGGTGCGTTTATCTCATTTATGATCTTCAGTGTTTTTGGCGCCATTGCTTTTGTTATATGGTATGGCGCGGGTTTAATTCAGAGCGGACAGCTAAGTGTTGGATTACTGGTAATGTTTGTTGTTTTCTCTGGCTTTGTAGGCGGCACCTTTGCCGGTTTTGCAGATATGTTCAGCCAGCTGCAGAAAACATTGGGCGCTACCCAAAGTGTAAGAGAAATTTTGAGAGGCGAAGGAGAACCCATTGCCTATGGACAAACGGCGGTAGAATCAGCATACCAACTGAAAGGCAATGTCCGTTTTGATCATGTGGCATTCAGCTACCCGGGCAGAAAAGAAGTACCAGTATTAAGAGATCTCTCGCTCACCGCCGGCAATGGTCAGCAGATTGCTATTGTGGGACCCAGTGGTGCGGGCAAAACCACCATTGCCGCCCTGCTGCTGCATTTTTATGAGCCCGACAAGGGCGCTGTGCTGTTTGATGAAAGAGCCGCAGCTGAATTCCCTTTAACACAACTGCGGATGCAAATGGCCCTGGTGCCGCAGGAAGTTATTTTATTTGGTGGCAGCATCCGTGAAAATATTGCTTATGGAAAACCAGGCGCCACAGAAGAAGAAATTATGGCAGCCGCCAAAAAAGCAAATGCACATGAATTTATAGCACGCTTTCCAGAACGGTATGATACCATTGTAGGTGAAAGAGGCATTAAGCTAAGTGGCGGGCAAAGACAGCGGGTGGCCATTGCCCGGGCTATTTTGAAAGATCCTGCTATTTTAATCCTGGATGAAGCCACTTCTTCGCTTGACAGTGAAAGCGAGCAGCTGGTACAGGAAGCATTGGAAAATTTGATGAAGGGCCGCACTTCCTTTGTAATTGCACACCGGCTTTCCACCATCCGCAACGCCGATAAAATAGTAGTGATAGACAGGGGTACTGTTGCCGAATCCGGCACACATGCAGAACTGATGAACCATAACGGGCTGTACCGTAAACTAAACGAAATGCAGTTTGAGTTTGGTGTAGAAACGCAATCGCCGCCGCTTTCAGAAAATTAAGCCTTGTTCACGCATTAAGATTCAATTAAAAAAAAGAAGAAATAAAAATTCACGCCCTGTATATCCGCACAAATTCTATAAGCGGTAAACCTTCTCCCAATAAGGCCATACAATAATTTCTATATTCGCTCAATTATAAACCGCCTCCTTTGCCGGTTGTTTGCCCGGCATATACCACATTTAACAATTGCCCGATTTTGGTGTTGTACGGCTAATCATTCCAATATTTACAAAATGAAGTGTTTTTTTCCTGCATTCTTTTTTATTTGCATTACACAGCAGCTTATTGCACAGGTGGACCCCGAAGCGCAACAGGCGCATGAATTAAGTAACCTGAAATTAAAAACCAACCGTTTATACGGCAAACTGGTTGATCAAAAAACAAATAAAGGCATTGAAGCAGCTTCCGTGCAAGTGTTTATAGCAAAAACAGATAGCCTGGCGGGTGGTATGCTGAGTAAACCCAACGGAGATTTCAATTTCCTGAATATTCCCCCTGCAGATAGTTTCAGGATTGAAGTTTCTGCCATTGGCTACGAACCCTGGAAAAAAACCATTGTCAACGCTGTGCTCATTCAAAAAGATGGGGTCCGGCAATTTGAAAAAGACCTGGGTAATATCATATTGCTGCCTGCCGCAAAGCAGCTGGAGAACGTAGTAGTAACCGCTAACCGGCCGGCGCTTGAAATGGGCATCGACAGAAGAACATTTAATGTAGCCAAAAGCCTTACCGCTACCGGCGGCAGTGCTGTAGACGTAATGAAAAACATACCATCGGTTTCTGTTGATATAGATGGCAATGTGAAGCTGCGCAATGCCAGTCCGCAGATATTTGTAGATGGCAGACCCACTATTCTTACATTGGATCAGATACCCGCAGACAATATTGAAAAAGTGGAGCTTATTACCAACCCTTCGTCCAAATACGATGCTGCTACTTCCGGTGGCATCATTAACGTGGTGCTGAAAAAAAATAAGCGCAAGGGACTCAATGGCATTATTTCAGGGGCAGTTGGATCGCCCAGTGTGGTCAATGGCAACCTGAACCTCAACCTGCGGCAGGGAAAATTTAATGTTTTTATCATAGGCGGTTACAACCAGGGCGGTGGTAAAAATAAAGGCGAGACAAAAAGAGAAAATAAAAACAATGGCGTTACCCAGGACTATTTTAACCAGTTAAGCATTAATGAACGCATGCGCCGCTTCCGTTCATTGCGATTTGGCACAGATTTTTTTATTGATAACAGAAATACCATTACCCTGGTACAGGACCTGGGCACCGGCCGTTTTACCAATGAAGAAAAGCAACACCAGCAATACCTCAACAGCAGTAAAGCGATGCAGTATACAGGTGATCGTGTAAGCGATGGCCGTTTTGCCTTTAACCGCAACAGTACCAGGGTTAATTACAAACACAGTTTCCCGGAATCGGGCAGGGAGCTGACCGCAGACATCACTTATAACCACGGCAACCGTTCAGAGAACTCGGGTATTATTAATAATTTCTTTTATCCCGATGGCAGCATATATAAAGCTGCTACACAGGTAAGAAACAATGGCAACAGTAAAAACAACCAGTATACTTTCCAGGCCGATTATGTATATCCCAAAGGAGAAAATACAAAGTTTGAAACCGGTGTCCGCAGCTATGTCAATAATTTCAACAGCTATTTCAATGCATTTTCTCTGAACAACGGCCAGGAATCAAAACTTCCCCTTAGCAATAATTACAGCTACACAGAAAATATTCATGCGCTGTACGGCACGTATTCAAAAAAATATGGTGGTTTTTCTTACCAGGCGGGGTTAAGGGCCGAGTACGCGAAGTTTAGTGGCCAGCTGGCAGACAGTAGCTATAAATTTGGGTATGAATACCCGGCAAATATCAAGAACACCTGGAACGCTTTGTTTCCCAGTTTGTTCCTGACTCAAAAAATAAATGAGAACGACCAGGTACAACTGAATTTCTCAAGAAGAATTCGCCGCCCCGATTTCTGGCAGCTGAATCCTTTTATAGATATCAGCGACCCCGTAAACCTGCGGCAGGGTAACCCGCAGTTAAAACCGGAGTTCGTCAACTCATTTGAACTGAACTACAATAAGACATACCCGTCAGGTAATTTTCTTGCCGTCATTTACCTGCGCAATAATCCCGCAGACATTACTCAGTACAGCGATACCATCACTGCAGCACAGTACGCGCAACTGGGTAATGCAGGTGTAGACCCCAATGCTATTCTGAATACTTTTATTAATGGAAGTGTTACCAACCGCTGGGGAGCGGAATTTACCGTGCAGCAGAAATGGGGCGAAAACTTTGATATTACACCTACAGCCAACCTGCAGTACAGAACCGTGAAAGCAGCTGCCAATGGTATTGATCTCAGTAATAAAGGTTTTAACTGGGATGCGAAACTGATTGTGAATTATAAAATAGTTGCCAAAAGATATCCGCTTTTTAACAACCTCAGTTTCCAGCTATCTGCTGAATATGAATCTCCGGAAGTAATACCGCAGGGCAAAACAAAATCCGAATTCGATTCTGACTTTGCCATCAGGAAAGATTTTTTAAAGGACAAAAAAGCCACCCTTACTTTCGGTATCAACGATATCTTCAATACCAGGCGCTGGGGTAATGTATATGATACGCCTTCCTTTTACCAGGATTCTTACCGCCGCTGGAGTGTAAGAACTTTCCGGCTGAGTTTCAGCTACCGATTCGGCAATGCAGATTTTTCTTTGCTCAATAAAAAAGGCGGCGGCAGCAATGATGATTGATTGCAATATATCCAATAATCACCGCCTGTGGGTACCATCATTGTGTGAAGGCAGGAATACAGTGAAACTAAATTGACGCTGCGGCAATAAGCTCTTCCAACATACTTCACCAGCATTATTTGCATGATTTTGTAACTGCTGTGTAAACAGTGCATTTCAAAATTTTGTTGTCTTATTGTATTTTACGGTATCAAAACCGGCAACCATCGTATACTATCCTGCGGGCTGGCCACCAGCAGGCATCCCCCAAAAAATAAAAGCCTGCAACGGCAGGCTTACGGCAAGTGTTTTTATAACTGGCTTACAAAGCAAATCTTCTCTGGGTCCTGCTTTTTTTCTGGCGCTGAATATTCCATACGTCAGCTGCACTGATGGCTTTACTATGCTGGATAAAACGGGTAACTATTTCTTTTACTTCGTTGGTAAACCGGCTGGCAGATAATTGCGTGTTCATGGCTATTTTTTTTAACTATTGCTGATTTCGGGATGTTGAGATATTGCGATTCTCTTTGATACGGCATTCAGTACAAATCATTTACTGCGGCCGCCTCAACTCCTGTCCTCTTATAATGCAAAGCGTCTCTGCACCCTGCCCCTTTTCTGGCGTTGGATATTCCATACATCTGCTGTACTGATGGCTTTTGGGCGGTTGACAAGACCTGCTACTATTTCTTTTACTTCCTGTGTAAACCTGGTGGTAAATTGCGTGTTCATGATTTTTATTTTAAATGTTTTTGTAATTGTTTTTTCTATTATAAGGCGAACCTTCTCTGTACCCTGCTTCTTTTCTGACGCTGAATATTCCAAACGTCGGCAGCACTGATAATCTTACTGCGGGTGTTATTGAATGCTGCTGAAATTGTTTCTTTTACTTCTGTTACAAATGCGGTGTTTGACAATTGCGTTTTCATGATGATTTTTTTTAGTGGTGATTTTTATTAATGTCTTTTTGTGAACAGTGAATGCTATCAACCAGTCAACCCTTCAACCTTTCAACCCTTCAACTTCTCAACCAATCAACTGATCAACTGATCAACTTACAAAGAGAACCTTCTCTGTACCCTGGCTCTTTTTTGGCGCTG
>JANPGT010000845.1:0-9845 GCA_031424135.1 Chitinophagaceae bacterium | reverse complement strand
GGGACGTCAGACCGTTGCGCTTACTCTTACTTGCACCAAACCCTTCTCCTCCTTCTCTCTTTGTTCTCTTAGCTATATATTCAACCCGCCGCAAGCGCTGATCACCTGCCCTGTAATATAACTGCTCATATCAGATGCAAGGAATAATGTGGTGTTGGCAATTTCTTCGGCGGTACCAAAACGGCCCAGTGGTATTTTTTCAAGAAATGCTTTTGAAGCTTCGCCTTCCTGCAGGTAATGGGTCATATCGGTTTCAATAAACCCCGGCGCAATGGCATTGCAGCGGATATTGCGGCTGCCCAGTTCGGCGGCAATAGATTTTGTAAAACCAATAATACCGGCTTTGCTTGCGGCATAGCTGCTCTGCCCGGCATTGCCGCGTACGCCAATGATAGAACTCATATTGATGATACTCCCCTTTTTTGCCTTCATCATTGGGCGAATGACCTGCTTGGTCATATTGTATACACTCTTCAGGTTAATATTTATTACATCGTCCCATTGCTCCGGCGTCATGCGCAGCAGTAAATTATCTTTTGAAATACCTGCATTGTTTACACAGATGTCAATAGTACCGAATTCTTTCACCACTTCGCCTACAAAGGCTTCGCTGGCGGCAAAATCAGCTGCATTGCTTTTCCAGGCTTTGGCTTTAACGCCCAGGGCCAGCAGCTTTTCTTCCAGCGCTTTTGCTTTGTCTGCACTGCTGTCGCTTACATAGGTAAATGCCACATGCGCGCCGTGTTCTGCCAGTTTAACAGCGATGCCTTCTCCAATGCCCCTTGCGGCACCGGTTACAATAGCAATCTTATTCTCCAGTAATTTCATTGGTAATGTTTGTTATAGGCAAAGTAAGGGAAATAAATTTTATGATGCCTCATACCCCTCACTGATTTAGCTGCAATATTTCTTCCAGCAAATTTCTGTCGTTGCTGAGCCGGGGTACCTTGTGCTGGCCACCCAGTTTTCCCTTGCTTTTCAGCCATGCGTTGAAGGTGCCCGGTGGTAATGCATGCAGCTGGGGCATCCGGAGGGCGATTTCTTTGTAGCGCTTGGCTTCATAATCACTGTTGAGACTTTTAAGGGCCGTATCCAGCGCTTCTGCAAACAAGGGCAGGCTGGCAGGAGCCTTTTCAAATTCAATCAGCCATTCATGCGCACCATTGCTGCTGGCACTGAAGTAAACCGGCGCAGCGGTATAATCATTTACAACAGCACCGGTTTGTTCGCAGGCCATGGCAATGGCTTTGTCAGTATTGTCTACAATTACTTCTTCGCCAAAAGCATTCATATAATGTTTTAGCCGGCCGGTTACCTTTATTTTATAGGGATTGAGAGAAGTAAACTGCACCGTATCGCCTACAATATAGCGCCACAAGCCGCCGGTGGTGCTAATGACCAGGGCGTAGTTTTTATGCAGTTCTACTTTGCCCAGGCCCATGGTCTGCGGAAATTTTTTGCCGTATTCTTCTACGGGCATAAACTCATAAAAAATACCATGCTGGGTAAAAAGCAACAAACCCTCTTCAGAAAGGCTTTCCTGCGCCGCAAAAAAACCTTCACTGGCATTATAGGTTTCCAGGTAATTAATGTCTTTGCCAATCAGTTGCTTAAACTGTTCTTTGTAGGGCACAAACGATACGCCTCCGTGCAGGTACAGTTCAAGGTGCGGCCATACTTCTGCCAATGTTGCCTTACCGCTGATTTCAAGAATACGTTTTATAAGGACCAGGCTCCAGGTAGGTACCCCGGAAATGGACGTAACATTTTCATGCATGGTGGCTTTGGCCAGCTGCTCTATTTTGCCTTCCCACTCATCCATAAGTGCAATACTGAGTTCCGGTGTGCGTATCCAGTTGCTCCATACGGGCGAGTTCTGCATCAGCACCGCACTGAGGTCTCCGTACTGGATGTTTTCATTTACTTTATTTACCTGGTGGCTGCCACCAATCACCAGTCCTTTGCCGGTCAGTAAATCTGAATCGGGAAAGTTTTTATAGTACATGGTCAGCACGTCTTTGGAAGCCTGGTAATGGTTTTCTTCCAGGCTTTCCCGGCTTACAGGGATAAATTTGCTTTTATCGCTGGTGGTACCACTGCTTTTGGCAAACCATTCAATGGGGGTGTTCCAGAGAATATTTTCTTCGCCATTCATCATGCGCTGAATATAGGGTTTCAGGTCATCGTATTCGTGTACCGGAACTGTTTGCTTAAATGTTTTAAAGGAAAAGAGATGGTTGAATTTATATTTGCGGCCAAATTCTGTGTATTGGGCGGCGGTTACCAGGTCCTGCAATACTTCGCGCTGGGCCGCCACAGGTTGTGAGGTCCAGAGTTCAATTAAACGAAGCCTTAGCCGGGCAAGCTTGGATATTGCAGGCGATAAAAGTTTCATACCGTAAGGGCAAAATAAACAAATGCGCTGACACTTGTATAATTAAAAAATAATAAGTGTTTTGAATCGAAGCCTGTTACGATGCCTTTGCTGCCAGACTGTGTTTATTTTTCAATGCGGCACTTTACACGGGAGCGACAGCACTGAATGTGTTACAATAGCTAAATGCTTTTATCATAAGTCATTAGCTGCAATATATAATGGATAAGGGAAGACGATGGCTTACTTTAAAATATCGTCTGGCTGTATGGCATTCTCATTTTCATTCCGCAGGGCGGCTTCCTCGTGCAGGTAATCCTTTCTCTTAAGTTCAAAATTACGACCCAGGTACAAACGGCGCACCTGCTCGTCCTCTGCAAGTTCTTCTGCGGTGCCGTGTTTAAATATCTTTCCTTCAATCAGTAAATAGGCGCGGTCGCAGATAGACAGTGTTTCATTTACATTATGGTCGGTAATAAGAATACCTATGTTTTTTGTTTTCAGCCTGGCTACTACACTCTGGATGTCTTCTACGGCGATGGGGTCTACACCGGCAAAAGGCTCATCCAGCAAAATAAATTTGGGGTCTACGGCCAGTGCACGGGCTATTTCTGTCCGGCGCCTTTCGCCCCCGCTTAAACTATCACCATTGTTTTTTCTTACATGCTGCAGGCCAAACTCATCCAGCAGGCTTTCCAGTTTTGTCTTCTGCTCCTTTTTTGTGAGTTTGGTCATCTCCAGTATCGCCTTGATATTGTCTTCTACCGTAAGCTTGCGGAATACCGATGCTTCCTGTGGCAGGTAACCCAGGCCCATCTGCGCCCTTTTGTACATGGGCTGGTTGGTAATGTCCAGCTCGTCCAGGAATACCTTGCCTTCATCAGGACGTATAAGTCCAACCACCATATAGAAAGTAGTGGTTTTGCCTGCCCCGTTGGGACCCAGCAGCCCTACTATCTCACCTTGTTTTACCTCAACAGAAACATGGTTTACCACGGTACGGTTGTGGTAGCTTTTAATAAGGTCGTGCGTGTGTATCGTTAAACTCAATGGAGCGGCTTTTTACAAAAATACCGTAACTGCCGCAATTGTTGGCCAGCCCTGTTTATTTAACAGGTTTTTGATATATAGACAACCCTAAGTATGTTTGCGCCTATATTTAAAGAAAATGAAGGTAATTGACCATATTAACAGCGCAAAAAGCAGCTTGCTATCCTTTGAAGTACTGCCTCCTTTAAAAGGCAAGGGCATTAATGCCATCTACGATCACCTGGATCCTTTAATGGCTTTCAAGCCTTCTTTTATAAACGTTACCTATCACCGCAGCGAAACCATGTTTAAAAAGAAAGCGGACGGTACTTTTGAGAAGGTAGAAGTGCGGAAGCGGCCCGGCACGGTAGGTATTTGTGCAGCCATTATGAACCATTACCAGGTAGATGCAGTGCCGCATTTAATCTGTGGGGGATTTTCGAAAAGAGAAACAGAAGACGCGCTGATAGATTTGAATTTCCTGGGCATAGACAATGTGCTGGTGTTGCGTGGCGATGCTGCCAAAAACGAAGCAGCGTTTGAGCCCCATCCGGATGGCAACCGCTATGCGCTTGATTTGCTGAAGCAGGTATCCAACCTCAACAACGGTATTTACCAGGAAGAAGACATCAAGAACGGTGGCAAAACAAATTTCTGTATGGGCATTGCAGGCTACCCTGAGAAGCACTTTGAAGCGCCCAACCTGGAAACAGACATGAGTTACCTGAAAGAAAAAGTGGAGGCTGGCGCTGAGTATATTATGACACAGATGTTTTTCAATAACCAGAAATATTTTGAATATGTGAAACTCTGCCGCGAAAATGGTATTCATGTTCCTATTATTCCGGGTTTAAAACCCATTACCAATAAGAAACAACTTACCATTCTTCCTAAAATATTTCATGTAGATATTCCTACCGATCTTTCAAACGCCATTACAAAAGCTAAAACAGATGAAGACGTTGAAAAGATTGGTACCGAGTGGCTGATACAACAGAGTAAAGAACTGAAAGCCTTCGGCGTACCGGTATTGCATTACTATACACTGGGCAAACCCAAAGTGATTTTCAATGTGGTGAAGGAGCTGGTGTAGGGGAAAGCTGTGAGCTGATAGCCTTGAGCTATGAGCAGGTGAAGCTGCGTACAAATTTCTATTAGGATTAAAGCATTAAATAAAAAGTGGCAGCCTGCGCAGGCTGCCACTTGTTATGGGTAAACATACCTGGTATTACAATTTGAATCCTAATGACAGGCTTAACACCCGGTGTTTATTTTTATCATCGCTGTTTTCTGCTACAGAATTAATCTTGGTTAACCCGTAACCATAGTTTACTGCCAGCAACACATTGTTCAGTTGAAAACCTGCCGTAGCGTTCAATCCAAAATCGAAGCGGCGCATAATGCCAAAACCGGCACCTTCCTGCTCATTGAAGGTAGTGGGATCATCATTGCTGAACTCAATATTCCTGCTGCTGTTAAAAGCCACACCAAAAACCTTTCCTTCAGATTTGTTTTTGCCGGCTACGCCGATGGCTGCATAAGGGCCTGCACCCACAAAGAAAGAAGATGATTTACCCGCCAAAGGTATTTTTAACAGCAGGTTCAACGGCACCTCAATGTAATAGGGATTAGAAGTGGCTTTAAAATAAGTGGCATCTGTTGGCTGACCCGATTGTGATTTTGTTCCCTTACCGGTAAAGAGCAGTCCGGGTTGCAGGGCAAGAAATTTACCCAGCGGCAAATCGCCCACCAGGCCCACATTAAAACTGTACAAAGACCTGGCATCATCAATTCTGCCATCACTGGAGATAGATACATTGGCCAGGTTGAAGCCTCCTTTAATATAAACACTTCCTTCCTGTGCATGCGCACTAACAGCCAGTAAAACAACGGTCAAAGAAACAATAAGCGTCTTCATAATATAAATTTTGGGGTATGGAATACAGTTAAAAAAATCTCCTGGAGATACGTAAAATTTAATTTTTTAGTTTCTGGGGCGATAAAAAAATTAGCTGCCTCACAAATAACATGACTGCTCATAAAACGGTGATTCGCAACAACGTTGAATTAGCTTTTGCCGAACGGGAGTAAGATGGTAATTGGAGGGAAAAGTTTAACGGGTGCACAAAAAATAAACTTCCGTAACCGCTGAAGACAACGGTAGTTTATAAAGTATTTATTTCCAGCAGCTTTCCAGCACCTGCGCATTAATCTTTACCGGGTATTGCTTTTTCAGGGTAGCTATCCATTTGTCTTCCAGGAAAGCCTGGTAATCGTTGATAACAAAACCCCGGGCGTCTTCAAAATTGCGCGGCATCCGGTCGCGGTAGATTTTAATGGGGTATACAAAACTGGTGATATTATCTGTACTGTTTTTTACGGGTTCCGTGGCAACACCAGTCTTTACTGTATTACTAACGGAAACGGGCAACTGTGACAATTCAAACCTCCCGGAATCCGCCTGCACCCTGCCATCAGAATTCTCTGCCAGCATCTTCCAGTCTGCAGGGTCTTTCACGAAAAGGGCTTTGGCCCTGGCAGCGCTGGCAGAATCGCTGCAGGTAAATAAAATAACGTCGGCACTGGCTTCCCACCAGTATTTATCTTTGTTGGCGGTATAATATTTTTTCAGTCCTGCAGAATCTGCGGCTGCCTTATCCCATACCTGCCGCTGCATAATTTCAAACAACAGGTTGCCGTCTTTAAATTCTTTCAACTGACTGGCAAACTCCTTGTTATAATTTTCCAGGCGGTTGCGGTAGTATTCCATGGCTACTGTTTCTGCATATTGCTGCAATAGTGCATTGGTTGATTTACCGCGCATCAGTTCAGGCGAATACTTTGCACTGTTAATGTATTTACCAAAATCGGCCGCCGTTACTTTTTGTTGAGGAAAAGAAAACAGCAATGTTTTATCGTTGAAGGCTGGTGATTGTGCCGGCTTTTTACCTGCATATATGCTGTCTGCATACAACTGCAGCTGCTTTTCATTGAAAACGGCTGTTTTATACCCCACCGTTTTCATTACCCGCTGCGCCAGCAGCTGTTTGGCCACTTCTATACGTTTATCAGCCTGCACTGCCTGTTTCAGCAGGGCCATAGCGGCGGTATTTTTTTTATCGGCGTTTACTGGTATCCGTTCTACCCGCTGAATAATATGGTAGCCAAAACTGGTAAGCACCGGCCGGCTGATGTCGCCGTCTTTGGCCAGGCCAAAAGCGGTATTCTCAAAAGCCTCGCTGTACCTGCCCGCACCAAATTCGGGTAACAAACCACCCGACTGGAAACCTACATTATCTGTACTGTAGCGGGTCACCATTTCCTTAAACGAAGCGCCTTTCAACAACGCGTTGTATACAGAGTCTGCTACTATTTTCTTTTTCTCTGTTTCGCCGGCATCTGCATTGGGCATCAACCCAATTAGTATCTGCGCAGCCTTCATTCTGCCAAGAGCTGGTCTTGCCGCTATGGTTTTAAAAATATGATAGGCTATCCGGCTGCGGTAGGGGCGGGCGGTTTTTCCCACAGGCGTATTGTACACCACGGTTTCAAATTCATATGGCAGGGTAAACACCGTCATATAGCCCAGGTCTCCCTTTGTACTATGTACTGAAGGATCTGCGGAATAGGCTTCTGCAACAGCGCTGAAATCGGCACCCGCCTGTATTTTATTAAAGGCTTCCATGGCTTTTTGGTAAGCGGCTGCCGTATCTGCACCATTAAACGGAATATAGATATGCGCTATGCGAAGGTCTTGCTGGCTGCGGGTAAACGCTTCGTCTACAAGCAACTGTACGCTGCTTTCATCATTCATAAAACCTTCTACAATCTGGCCGCGGAAGTTTTGCAGTTCTACCGCCTGTGCAGGCAGGGTATCCAGTTTTGCGTCGTAGGCGGCTTTTACCTTTAATTTAAACCGGGTATAGAGATCAAGATAGTCGCGGTAAGCCTTTTCTGTATTGGTGGCGGCTGTGTTATTTTTATTGAAAGCGCGCAGAAATTCTTCCTTGCTCACACTGTTGCTGCCATAAGAAAACAGGGTTTGGGAATGGGCAGCACCGGCAATCAGCAGCAGTAAGGCAGCGATGGTTTTTTTCATAAAATTGTATTCTTTCTTTTTAATACCATAACACGAATTGATGCTGATGACACGAATTTCCATGCTGGTACCAGGTTCGTGTAATTCGCTATATAATTTGTGTAATCAGCCCTGCGGCAAAAAGCTATTGTTTCACAGACTGTCTCATTTTTACATTCAGCACCTCGTCTATCTGGTCGTACGTAAGTTTTTTGGCAATAATGCGCTTGTCTTTGTCAAGCAGGTACAGAATGGGTGTCTGGTATACGTCATACAACTGGCGGTAATTGGCCCTGCCGGCGGCATTGCCTGCTTCCCGCTGCGCTGTGGTTTCATAAACGTGGATCCAGTCTTTTAAATTGTTTTCGTGTATATAGTTCATCCAGGCCTCTTTACCCCCGTCTACCATTACGCCATACACCTGTACACCCAGTTGTTTCCACTTATTCTGGTAGATGGAATCCACCTTAGGAACCACTTCTTTACAGTGGCTGCAGGTAGCGTCCCAGAAACAGATAACAATATAGGGCGCTTTCACATCGTACAGGGGGCGCGGCTTTTCTGCGGTGTCTACCAGTTCCAGGTTTTGCGCCGGCGCTCCAATAAGATTGGCCATCAGGCTGTAGGCCCGGTCTGTCATGTATTTTTTATACTTCTCCGTAAACCAGTCTACCTGGGGGTTGTTATTAATGTATTTTTCAAAAAGATGTACAAAAACGGCATCCTGGCCCATGTACTGGGGATTGATGTACTGCTGCACAAAAAACGTAAGCAGGTATTTATACATTTCTTTATTGGAAGCAGATTTGCCCAGCATCACATCTACTTCTGCTTTTATGCTGTCCGGATCGGGTACTACCAGGGTTTTATAATATTTTTCCAGGCGCGGTTCAAAAATGGGGGTACGCAGCAGGCGTTCATCGGTAAAGCTGATGCCATCCCAGTAATGGCCCTTAAAATAGGTATAGGCATACAAAGAATCATATTTGCCGCCAGGATGTTTAGCGGCCGGCGGTACCACAGGTTCCTTTAATGCTTTAAAGAGCGCCGTCAGCATACCGGCGGGGTGCTGAAGGGTAAGACTGTCGCGGTAATGCATCATTTTTTCGTTTAGTCCACGCAGTTTTTCTGAAACCAGGTTGCTGTCGGACTTGCTTTTGGCCGAGGCCAGTTCGCTCATATAACCGGAAGCTATGCCCCCGTTTTGGGCGGCAAATTTTGAATACGATTGGAACAGCACATTCTCGGGAGAGTTGATATACCTGATACTTGCGGGCAAGCCAACCGAATCTGCCTGTATGGAGAAGTTTTGCTGTTTGTCCAGCAAAATTTCAAACAATATTTCTTTACGGGGGGAAACAATGAAATAGATGCCACCGTTCAATTTTTGTTTGCCTTTAAAAACGCCGGTACTGCTGCTGTTGAGCATCACAGAATCTGCCAGCGCCTTTATTTTGCCATAATAATATCCCAGGTACACATACTGGTTCTTATACGGCTTCAGGGTAATACCAATATTGTAGCCCGTGGTTTGCGCCGCCAGCAGGCCTGCTATAAAAAAACAGGGCAGTAGTAGTAATTTCTTCATTGTGGTACCATAACGGTTAAGAGGCGAATATATTGAAAATACATTTTTAACTTGGTTAAGCGCCTGCTAAAAAACCCAGGTATGCAGTATTTAGTATATAGTGCAGAGACCTGCGGCAGGCGTGGTATCAAAATATGCCTTGGTATAATACCAGCAGCATATCTTTAAGCGCCATCGTTGCCCGCCCGCCAGCCCGAAAGATTCATTCTGGCGGGGATGATCGTTCGGACGGGCGTCGCAATCCTTTCATCTGCATATCAATGGGCATCTGTTAGCCCCGCCTTCAATTGTAAGATGCCGGGCTAACGGAATCAATAATCTTATCTTCGCAGCAGTCTACATACTAAGTACTGTAAACTAAGTGCTTCCCCCATGGCAAAAGAACTGTACATCGATATCAGCAACGAAGAAGCCGGCGGCAGCCTGTACCGCGTAACAGAGGCCGATGGCCGGGTTCATTTCTATTATAACCACAGCACGTATAACAGCGATCTGGACGAACTTAAGCTGTTTGAAACCCAATACCCCTCTTTTGCTGATTTCTGGAAGGCGATTACGGCCGACAGGCAGTGGTTTTACCTGCACCCCCTATACATTCACCCGGAGCAGCGGGCGTTTATACAGCAGCAATTGCAGCAGGTTGACTGGACCGTGGCCGGCGACAAAAAATGGCAGGACAGCCACCAGCGTCAATGGAAAAAGGTACTGAACGACCCGGGGACGTACTATAAAGGCCCAAATGTCTGAACCATGATTTATGGGATTAACAGGATTTA
>JANPGT010000844.1:0-5501 GCA_031424135.1 Chitinophagaceae bacterium | reverse complement strand
AGCACGGCGGCGTAAGCCTGGAAGAGATGATTGTACCCGTGGTGAGAATGACCAGCAGGTAGCAGTTATTAGTTCTTAGTTCGCAGTTTTTAGTTTTTAGTTCCTTTGCGACGCCGAACGAACTAAAAACCAGGAACTATGAACTAAAAACTGCTACCTGCTGGTCATTCTCACCACGGGTACAATCATCTCTTCCAGGCTTACGCCGCCGTGCTGGAAGGTATTGCGGTAGTAATTCACGTAGTAATTGTAATTATTGGGGTAACACAGGAACCCGTCTTCCTTGGCAAAAATAAAGGAAGAATTTACGGTCGGCACCGGTAGTCCCGCCTCCCTGGGATCGCGGAAGGCCAGCACTTCCTTTGGCTCGTAATTGAGGTTGCGGCCATGCTTATAGCGCAGGTTGGTGGTGGTTTGCTTATCGCCAATCACTTTAGTGGGTGTTTTTACCCGCACTGTGCCATGGTCGGTCGCCAGTACAATGTTTATTTTCTTATCGGCTATTTTTTTGAAGGCCTGGTGCAGGGGCGAATGCTCGAACCAGCTGCGCGTTAAGGAACGGTAACTCATTTCATCGCCCGCCAGTTCTTTCAGCACTTCCATTTCTGTACGGGCATGACTGAGCATGTCTACAAAATTGTAAACAATTACATTCAGGTCGTTGCCCAGCAGGTTATGGATATTGTTCACCAGTTCCTGGCCGGCATGGTTGTTTACAATCTTGGTGTAGGAAGTTTTGATATTGTCTTTTTTCAATCGCTTCAGCTGGCCGCGTAAAAAATCTTCTTCGTACAAATTCTTTCCACCCTCTTCCTCGTCATTTTTCCATTGATTTGGAAACTGCTTTTCAATGTCCACCGGCATCAGTCCGGCAAAAACCGCATTGCGGCAATACTGGGTTGCGGTGGGCAATATGCTGTAAAAAGTTTCTTCTTCCACAATGCGGAAGCTTTCTGCAAAAATGGGCTGGATGGCCTTCCACTGGTCGAAGCGAAGGTTATCGATTAAAATAAAAAAAGTAGGAATGCCTTTTTCAATAAAGGGAAATACTTTTTCCTGCATCAGGGTATGACTCATAACCGGCACTTTTCCACCCTTGGGTTTTATCCAGGAAAGATAGTTGCGCGAAATAAATTTGAAGAACTCGGTATTGGCTTCCTGCTTCTGACTCTGGAACACTTCCATCATTTCGGGGCTGTCACTCTTGCCCATTTCCAACTCCCAGTACACCAATTTTTTGTAGATATCCATCCACTCATTAAAATCGGGATTGCTGTTCAATGCCATGAACAGATTGCGGAACTGCTGCTGATAAGCTGAAGTGGTTTTCTCTGCCACCAGTCTTTTATTGTCCAGTATTTTTTTCAGGCTCAGCCATACCTGGTTGGGGTTAACGGGCTTAATCAGGTAATCGCTGATCTGGCTGCCGATCGCTTCGTCCATGATATTCTCCGTCTCATTTTTTGTAATCAGCACTACCGGAACCTGCTGGTTTACTTCTTTTATTTTTGCAATGGTTTCCAGCCCGGTAATGCCTGGCATGGATTCGTCCAGCAATACCACGTCTACGGGATGCTCCTTTACATAATCAATGGCGTCAAAACCATTGGTGAGTGTATGAACGATGTATCCTTTGTTTTCTAAAAATAATTTCTGAGATTGTAAACTTTCTATTTCATCATCTACCCAGAGTATAGTTGCGATGGCCATGTATTGATTTTATTTGAAGACGTTCATTAATTCTGAAATACCTTTATGCAGCTGTGGGCTTTTAGCTTTGAGCTGCAGGCCCAAAACCGCGGTTGCTCAAAGCGCACAGCTGGCGGCTCGCAGCTGGCTTTCCCAACAAATGTAATTTATCTATTCAGCCTTTGTACTTTTGTACGCTGCACGCACCGGGTCATTTAACAAATAAACAACAGTATGGCTTCATCTGCAAGAAAGATTATTAATGACCCAGTATACGGCTTTATTACCATTGATCATCCCCTGCTGCTGCAGATAATTGCGCATCCTTTTTACCAGCGCCTGCGAAGGGTGCACCAGATGGCTTTTGCATCGCTGGTCTATCCGGGTGCGGTACATTCGCGCCTGCACCATTCGCTGGGTGCCTATCACCTCATGTGCTGTGCCCTCAGCGATTTGAAAAGCAAAGGCATCGAAATAACCCCTGAGGAAGCGCTGGGCGCCAAGATGGCCATCTTATTACATGATATAGGACATGGCCCCTTCTCGCACGCACTGGAATTCCAGTTACTGGAAAACGTACACCACGAAACCATTTCACTGCTGATTATGCAGCAGCTGAACAAAGAACTGAACGGGCAGCTGGACCTGGCCATCAAAATATTTACCGGCGATTATCATAAACCCTTCCTGCACCAGCTAATCAGCGGTCAGCTGGATGTAGACCGTATGGACTATCTTACCCGCGACAGCTTTTTCTCCGGCGTATCGGAAGGCGTCATCGGCTACGACCGCATTTTGAAAATGCTGACCGTGGAAAACGGAGAATTAATGGTGGAGGAAAAAGGCATTTATTCCATTGAGAAATTCCTTGTCTCGCGCAGGCTGATGTACTGGCAGGTGTACCTGCATAAAACAGTGGTGGGTGCCGAGAAGACCGTAGTGCGCATTATTGAAAGGGCAAAGGAACTTATCAGCCAGGGGGCCGATCTGCATGCCACTACCCACGGCTTTGATTATTTTCTGCAGCACCCCGAAGCCAGCAGGCATATCGGGCAGCACCTTGACAAGTTTTGCCAGATGGATGACTACGATGTACTGAGCACTATCAAAAACTGGATGTTTTACCCAGACACCATATTATCGCTATTATGCCGCAGCCTGGTAGAACGGCGCCTGTTAAAAGTTAAATTTCAGCAGGAACCCTTTGAAGACAGCTACATACAAGACCTGAGGAATAATATTTGCAATAAATTGAACATTACGGAAGCAGAAGCTGACTACATGGTATTTACCGGCGAAGCCAGTAACACCACCTATAACCCGGCAGAAGAGCACATCAATATCCTGTTTAAAGACGGCAGCATCAAAGACATTTCAAAAGTTGACAATGCCTTAATACAACACAATCTCAGCCGCCCCATGAAAAAATTTTATATTTGTTATTACAGCACGGTGTAGGGTGAAAGGTATAAGGTGTCAGACCTTGTGCAGGCACGAACGATGAACCAAAAACTAAAAAACTTAAAGCATCATGACTTTCTCTGCAGCCCAAATAGCAATGCTTATCAATGGAACCACAGAAGGCGATGCCAACGTGCAGGTAGCCAGCTTTGGTAAGATAGAAGAAGCTCAGTCCGGTCAGCTGGCCTTCTTAGCCAATCCAAAATACGAAGATTATCTATACAGCACCAGCGCATCTGTGATTATTGTGAATGACACACAGGAGTTAAAACAACCCATTGCCGCTACGTTGATACGCGTACCGGATGCTTATACTGCTTTTGCGACGCTGCTTTCCAAATACCAGGAAATTGTAAGCCAGCAAATGGTAGGCATACAGGAACCGTCTTATATTGCCAAAACTGCCAAACTGGGAGAGCATGTTTTTGTAGCCGCGCTGGCTTACCTCGGCGAAAACGTAGTGGTAGGCAATAACGTAAAAATATTTCCGCACGTCTTTTTAGGAGACAATGTGCGGGTGGGCGATAATACCATTTTACATCCAGGCGTGAAAATTTACCACGATTGTGTATTGGGCAAAAACATTACCATTCATGCCGGCACCGTGGTGGGCAGTGATGGGTTTGGCTTTGCCCCCCAGGCCGATGGCAGCTTTAAAAAAGTGCCCCAGATTGGCAATGTAGTCATAGAAGACAATGTAGAGATTGGGGCCAATGCCGCTATTGACCGCGCCACTATGGGCTCCACCATCATCCGTACCGGCGCCAAACTTGACAACCTGATACAGATAGCCCATAATGTAGAAGTAGGTAAATCCAGCGTAATAGCCGCACAGGCAGGCATCAGCGGCAGCACCAAGCTGGGGGTGGGTGTAATGATTGGCGGGCAGGCAGGCATTGCCGGTCACCTGCAGCTGGCCGATGGATCCAAAGTAAATGCACAGGCCGGACTGGGCAAATCTCTTAAACCCAATATGGCGGTGACTGGTTCACCTGCCTATAATTACAACCAGGCCATCCGCGCACAGGCCATGGCACGTAATCTTCCCGAAATTGAAAAAAGACTACAGGATCTGGAGCAACTGGTGAAACAGTTGATGGCAGAGAAGGTGTAAGAAAGCTTTGAGCTTTGAGCAGATTCCCCAATATTTTTTTACTATGGTCGGTGCCTTACCGACCAAATTTGACACCCAATTCCGTTCGATGAAACCCCGACCAGGGAAGCAAGATTCTCCATTACACAATATTCTCCAGATACTTATACCCGCTGCCGGTATTCATTAACACAATTTTATCCGCTGCATTAACTATTTTCATCCTGCGCAAATGCAGCAATGCTTTCCATACAGCAGCCCCTTCCGGTGATATCAACATCCCCTCTGTGCGGGCAATTTCCTTAACCCCTTCAACTATTTCTTCTTCGCTAACGGCATAGGCCATACCACCGCTTTCCTGCAGCACTTCCTGCATCATGTCCATACCAAAGGGATAGGGTACTGCCAGTCCGTTGGCCAACGTTGGCTGTGGTGCAAATCCTTCCATCCAGTTGCCGGCATTGTAAAAAGCCCTTACCACCGGGGCGCATTGCCGGCTTTGTACCGCTATCATTTTGGGCAGCCTGATGCCTTCTGGCAGCCAACCCATGGCTATCATCTCTTTAAAAGCTTTCCAGATACCAATAAGGCCGGTGCCACCGCCTGCGGGATAGATAATCACATCAGGCAGTTGCCAGTCCAGCTGTTCGGCAATTTCATAGCCCATGGTTTTCTTGCCTTCCAGGCGATAGGGTTCTTTGAGTGTAGACATATCGTAGTAAGCACCCCCCTGCTTCAGTTCCGCCACTTTTTTTGCGCAGTCGTTGATAAGGCCATCCACCAATACCAATTCTGCCCCGTACAATTCGCATTCCTGTTTAAACACCGCAGGTGTATGCCGCGGCATTACCACGGTGCAGGCCATACCGGCCCTTGCACAATAAGCAGCCAATGCACCGCCCGCATTGCCTGCTGTAGGAACAATGCAGCGCTCTACCCCCAGCTCCCTGGCTTTGGAAACAGCGGCACTCAATCCACGGGCTTTAAAAGAACCGGTAGGATTGAAGGACTCATCCTTCATCAGCAGGTCTGCAAAGCCATACCGGGCGGCAGATTTCTCCAACAGCAATAGTGGCGTCATTCCCTCTCCCAGGGTCACTATGTTTTTTCTTTCCATTACCGGCAATACTTCAAAATACCGCCACATGGTTTTCTCCCGGAAAACAAGATCCTCTTTATAATAGCCGGAGGGATAGTCATATTTAACTACCAGGGGCTGGTTGCAGCAGGTGGCGTAGGTATTGATGTCTGTAACTGC
>JANPGT010000843.1:0-8109 GCA_031424135.1 Chitinophagaceae bacterium | reverse complement strand
GCCAATAACAATGATGTGGGAGGCAGAAAATTTGAAATGGCCGACATGGCCTATATCATCCGGGGACTGGGTTATATAAAAAGCAAAGAAGACGTGGAGAATATTGCGTTGAGTAATTACAACGGCATCCCCGTCCGGGTTAAGGATATTGGTTCTGTACAGATGGGAGGTGATTTGCGCCTGGGCATTTTTGATATGGATGGAAAAGGCGAAGTGGTAGGCGGCATCGTGGTGATGCGCTATGGAGAGAATGCGAATAAGGTAATTGCAGCGGTAAAAGAAAAAATGAAAGAGGTGGAAAAAGGCCTGCCCGAAGGAGTGTCTTTTAAAACCTCCTATGACAGAAGCACACTTATACAGGAGGCCATTGAGTCAGTAAAAGGCACGCTGGTAGAAGAGATGCTGACCGTTTCTATAATTGTTCTTCTCTTTCTTTTTCATTGGCGCAGCGCTATTATTATCCTTATTCAACTGCCCATTTCAGTAGCCGGCGGTTTTATCTTCCTTCAACTGTTTGGCATCTCTTCCAATATTATGTCGCTGACCGGTATTGCCCTGGCAGTAGGAGTGGTGGTGGATGATGGTATCGTAATGGTGGAAAATGCTTACCGGCATGTCAGCGAAGTACAAACTAAAAAAATAGCCTCCTCCAGTAATATATAATTATGGCAAATTGGTTTAAACAAAATAAAGATCCCTTAACGCCGGCTGAATGGATGCAGATCATCGAACATTCTTCCAAACAGGTGGGTCCGGGTGTATTTTATTCTACCATCATTGTGGTGACTTCTTTTCTGCCGGTTTTCCTGCTAACTGGAATGGAGGGAAAACTGTTCAGTCCACTGGCGTGGACAAAGACATTTATCCTTTTGATAGATGCCTTCCTGGCCATCACCTTAACGCCTGTTTTGATTTCTTTTCTACTGAAAGGACGGCTAAAACCTGAAACTGCCAACCCGGTGACAAGAACCCTGGAGCGTATGTACACGCCAGTTTTAAAATGGTGCCTGCGCTGGCGTAAAACAACCATCGGTATTAATCTTATTGCATTAATTGTGGGAATCATTATGACCACCCGCCTGGGTTCAGAATTTATGCCACCGCTGGATGAGGGCTCACTCCTGTTCATGCCTGTGACCCTGCCCGATGTATCCAACTCAGAAGCGAAAAGGCTATTGCAGGTACAGGATAAAATCATCGGCACCGTTCCTGAAGTGGCCCATGTACTGGGCAAGGCCGGGCGTGCAAATACCGCTACCGATAACTCCCCGGTAAGTATGATTGAAACCATCATTATGCTGAAACCTACCAATCAATGGCGTAAAGGGATCACAAAAGATAGTATCATTAATGAACTCAATGGAAAACTGCAGATACCGGGTATTACCAATGGATGGACACAACCTATCATAAACCGGATCAATATGCTTTCTACCGGCATCCGTACAGATGTTGGATTGAAAGTGTATGGCCAAAACCTTGACAGTATTTATGCTTTCGCACAGACAATTAAAAAGCAGCTGGAGGGGATTGATGGGGTGAAGGATTTATATGTGGAGCCCATTACAGGCGGTAAATACATTGATATCACCATAAAAAGAGATGAAACAGGAAGGTATGGACTCAGTGTAGACGATGTAAACATTGTCATTGAAAGTGCGCTGGGCGGCATGAAGCTTACTACCACCATTGAAGGCCGCCAGCGTTTTTCCGTTAATGCGCGCTATGGGCAGGATTTCCGTAACAACCTGCAATCCTTAAAGAGGCTGCAGGTACAGACCATGAACTTTGGTCCTGTTCCGCTGGAAGCAGTGGCAGATATAAAACTTAGCGATGGGCCGCCCATGATCAATTCAGAGAACGCCATGCTCAGAGGAACCGTGCTGTTCAATGTGAGGGAAAGGGATTTGGGAAGTACCGTCAAGGATGCGCAGCAAAAGCTGAACCAGATGATAACTAAACTGCCCAAAGGATATTTTTTGGAATGGAGCGGTCAATGGGAAAACCAGCTAAGGGCCAATAAAACGCTTACGATGATAATGCCGGTTGTTTTTGTTATCATATTCATGGTGCTTTACTTCACCTATCATTCTTTCAGGGAAGCCATTGTGACCATGATTACCGTTCCATTCGCCCTGATTGGCGGCGTGTTTATGGTCTATTTCTATGGGGTTAATTTATCCGTTGCGGTGGCGGTAGGCTTTATTGCCTTGTTTGGAATGGCAATAGAAACTGCCATGCTGATGACCATTTACCTGAATGAGGCAATGCAAAACATGGTGGCAAAATATGGCAATTCCCAAGCAGCTTTAACACCTGCCATCATCAGGGAATTTGTCATAGAAGGTGCGGCAAAAAGACTTCGGCCCAAGCTGATGACAGTTTCGGTAGGCCTATTTGGGTTGATTCCGATATTATGGGCAACGGGTGTGGGTAGTGATATTATGCGCCCGATTACCATTCCATTGATTGGCGGCACCATCACTTCTACTATTTATGTATTGCTGATTACCCCGGTAATATTTGAAATAATCAAGGAAAGAGAATTGAAACGTACAGGTAAAATTGAATTAATCGATGTTAAAGAATAAACTATTTCCACTGTTGGCGGCGCTAACGTGCGCTTTCAGTTGTATGGCACAGACATTAAAGCTGGATGCCATCATTGACAGCATTACCGCCTCTCACCCGGTGGTGAAAATGTATAACAATGAAATCCGCTCCATGGATGAAGCGGCTAATGGCGCCAAAAGCTGGATGCCGCCGGAATTCAGTACAGGTTTGTGGATGGTGCCGTATAATCTCCGTCTCTGGAAGAAGGGTGATATGGGAGAAACCGGTATGGGGCAATATATGATAGGAGGCCAGCAAATGCTGCCGAATAAAAAGAAGCAGCAGGCCGATGCGGCGTATATGGAAGCCATGTCTTCTGTTGAGAAAGAGAAAAAGAACGCCTCACTCAATGAACTGGTCAATGACGCCAGGCAATATTATTTCGAATGGCTTATGCTGAAGAAAAAAATTACCATTCTTGATCAGAATGAAAAATTGCTCGGCTTCATGGTCAAAAACGCGGAAATAAGGTATAGGAACGGGATGGAGAAAATCAGTGCATATTATAAAGTCAAAGCTGCCGTGGGCAATGTGCAGAATATGCGCTTGATGTTTGAGAATGATATTAAAGAAAAGCGTATCCGGATAAATACACTCATGGGCAGAAATGCAATGATAGATTTTGATATTGATACTGTTTACCAGGTGAAAGACTTTTCAGATTTGGTATTCGACAGTGTGCTGTTCTGCAACAACCGGAGTGATTTAAAAGCAATTGACCGCGATATCAGCCTTGCCTGGCTGAAGCAGCAAACGGAAATACAAAGTCTTAAACCCCAATTTGGTATCCGGTATGAACACATGTTTGGATTTGGTGGCTTGCCCATGCAATATTCGCTGATGGGAATGATGCGGCTGCCGTTGGCAAAATGGTCTTCCAGGATGAATAAAGCCAATATTGAAAGCCTTAAATGGAAAGCCGCCTCCCTGCAATCGCAAAAGGAAATGATGGTGAATGAATACAGTGGTATGGCCTATGGTATGCGCAATGAACTGGAACTAAAGAAAAAGCAGTTGAAATTGTATGATGAAAATATTATTCCGGCGCTGAGAAATAATTATAAAACCATGCAATTGGGATATGAGCAAAATACTGAGGAGTTATTTATGCTGTTTGATGCCTGGGAAACTTTGTATATGACACAGCTGGTGTATACGGAATTGCTGAACCAGGTACTTAAAATGCAGGTTGGCATTGATCGCTTAATCGAAAAGAAATGAAACAAATACTGCTCCTCCTGCCAATACTCTCGTGCCTGCTGTGTGCATTGGGCTGTAAACACCGGACGGCTGATAATGCCCACGCGCTGCATGCAGTTGAAAAAGTACAGGAAGTATATACCTGCACCATGCACCCGGAAATACTGAAAGATAAGCCTGGCAAATGTCCTCTTTGCGGCATGGAACTGGTGAAGAAACAGACCACCATGCATATGCGCGATAGCATCGGTCTGGAATCCCTGTTGCAACCCACTAATGAATTTGTCATTTCTTCCATTCCCCTGACCACGATGCAGCAAAAGAAAGAGCAGATAGAAATAGCCGCGCTGGGAAATATAACCTATGATACCAGGCAGGTGGGCAGCATCTCTTCCAGGGTAGCAGGCAGAATAGAAAAACTATACGTGCGTTACCGCTACCAGAAAGTGAACCGGGGGCAGCAGGTAATGGATATTTACAGCCCGGAATTAATGACCGCCCAGCAAAATCTTTTGTTTCTGTTAAAAAATGACCCGGCCAATACCAGCTTTATACAGGCGGCCAAAGACAAATTGTTGTTGCTGGGTATGAGCAGCGTGCAACTGCAGCAGGTGCTGCAATCCGGTAAGCCTTCAATGCGCATTGCCGTGTTCAGTAATTATACCGGGCATATTCACGAATCGGCCAATAACGATATGAACAGCGAATTGGGTACCATGAAGGATATCTCGCTTATTACAGAAGAGCTGCCCTTAAAAGAAGGAATGTATATACAGAAAGGACAAACCATTTTCTCTGTATATAACCCGGCCCATGCATGGGTGATACTTAATATTTATGGCGAACATCAGGCGCTGGTAAAAGCAGGCAATGCTGTTACCGTAACTCCGGAAACGGCGCCTGGCAAAGACTTCAGGGCGGTGATTGATTTTATTGAACCATTTTACCGGAAAAACAGCAAGACGCTGACAGCGAGGGTTTACTTTGACAACAGCAGGCTGGCAATTCCGATCGGCAGCCAGGTAAAGTGCACCATATTGGGCAACACAAAGAATGCGTATTGGTTACCAACAGCAGCAGTGGTATCGCTGGGTATGGATAAACTGGTATTTCAAAAATCAGATGGCGGCTTTAAGGCACATAAGATATTTACCGGCATTACTTATAACAACCATGTGCAGGTATTGAGCGGTATCAATCCTGCTGATTCGGTGGCGGTAAATGCCCAGTACCTGATGGACAGTGAAAGCTTTATTAAGGTAAAAAATTGAGTATGCGACACATCTTCACCATTATGTGTTTTGTTTTAGTGGTTGCTTCGTGTAAAAGCAAGCCTGCACTGCCTGCAGATCCAGATGTGTATTATACCTGTTCAATGGATCCGCAGGTGGTTGTATATAAACCTGGCAAATGTCCCATTTGTCATATGCAACTTACCAGGGCACTCAAAAGCACCGGTAACAAACAGGATGAAATACAGTTAAGTCAGCAACAGATCCTGCTGGGTAATATCCAGACCGATACTATCCGCAAAGGAAGTATCGGCGATCAACTGGTATTAACAGCCACGCTGAATTTTGACCAGTTAAAATCCTCTTCCGTCAGTGCAAGAGTAATGGGAAGGGTGGAAAAACTGTATTTTAAGAACCTGGGCGATTATGTACAGAAGGGTAGCCCACTGTATGATTTGTACAGTGAAGAGTTGAACAATGCAAAGCAGGAATACCTGTTGGCCATGGACAGGAAAAAATCTTTCTCCGGCGAACAACCCATCGATTTTGGCCAGCTCCTGTTGAGCGCAAGGAATAAATTGAGTTTGTGGGGTTTGTCTGAAACACAGCTGAAAGAGCTTGAATTGAATAAAAAGACTTCTGCGGTAACCACATTTTACAGTGGCGCTTCCGGCTATATCACCACACTGGATATAAGAGAAGGTGATTATATTATGGAAGGCGGAACGGTGGTGAAACTGGCTGATCTGTCATCGCTTTGGGCGGAAGCGCAGGTATATACATCGCAGTTGGCTGCTATTGACAGGAATAGCATTGCTACCGTGCAGCTGCCGGATTTTGATGGCAGGGAAATAAGAGGGCGGATTGAATTTGTCAATCCTGAAATCAACCCAGATACAAGGATTAACCTGCTCCGTGTTGCTATCGCCAACCCCGGCAATGTTTATAAGCCCGGTATGCCTGCCTATGTGCTGTTAAAAAGCCCGGTGCGAAAGACCATTACCCTGCCCATTGATGCAGTCCTGAGAAATGGTAATGGTGCCAGCGTTTGGGTAAGCACGGGTAATAATTCTTTTACCAACAGGATGGTGGAAACAGGGCTGGAAAGCAATAACAGCATTGAAATAACAGCTGGGTTATCGGTGGGGGAGGTGGTGGTTATCTCCGGCGCTTACTTACTGCAAAGTGAGTATATTTTTAAAAAAGGCGCCAAGCCAATGGAAGGAATGAAAATGTAGCATCAGCAAAACTTTTTTACAATGACAATGAAGTCAACCTCAGTATATGGTAACCCGGCCAAACAGACCAATTGGTATGTAATTACAGGTGGCCCCGGTTCGGGCAAAACAACAACGGTTAACTTGCTGAAGGCGAGGGGCTACACAACCACCATTGAATATGCCAGGCACTACATCGATACACAGCGGATTACCGGTAAATCAGTAGCGGAAATAAGGAGCAACCAGCAAATATTTCAAAACGCTGTTTTAGCTATGCAGCTTAAACAGGAAGCGATCTTGTCTCCGGCTGAAATAGTATTTCTTGACAGGGCGCTGCCCGATGCCCTGGCCTATTACCATTTTCTACAATTGCCGGTTGAACGAAAACTGGAAGATGCATTGACACAATGTTCCTATAAAAAAATATTTATTCTGGACTTTCTTCCGTTGGTCAATGACTATGCAAGAAACGAAGATGAAGTTGAGCAAAAAAAAATACATTCGCTCATTACTGCCGTGTACGAATCCCTTCCCTTTCCTGTAATACATGTACCGGTACTGGCGCCGGAAGAACGGGTGGATTTTATTTTGCGGAATCTTTAAAAGCTGCCAGGCAGACACTAAGTACAGGTATAAAAAAGCGGGTAGCAAACTGTTTTATATAGCTTTGAAAGTTCTTGCCTGAAAGACATTAATCAATGGAATACTATACAAGGGATATTGAGGATATTATTAAGCAATTCAATACAAATGCTGAAGAAGGTCTTAATGAGAAGACCGTTCTTTCAGCGAGGCAGCACGCAGGCAAAAATATGCTGAAAGCTGTTAACAGCAGGAGTGTTTACCAAATCCTGCTGGGGCAGTTTGCCAGTCCCCTGATACTGATATTGATTGTTGCTTCCCTGTCCTCCTTCTACCTGCAGCAACCAAGGGATGGGTTCATCCTGCTGGTCATAATTGTTATGAACGGGCTGATTGGCTTTTACCAGGAATGGAAATCTGAAAATATCCTTGCTTCCATTAAAAAACTGGTGGTTGATAAATGTACTGTCACCAGGGAGGGGAAAGTGATTGAAATATTTTCTGAAGATCTTGTGCCCGGCGATATTGTAGTATTGTCTGAAGGAGAAGGAATACCTGCTGATATCAGGCTGATTGACTCCGTTGGATTTGCTGTAAATGAATTTATTCTCACGGGTGAATCACTGCCCGCCGACAAAGATCACCTGGGTAAGATCGTCAGCCACAGTGTGCTTTCGGAATTGAGGAATACCGTATTTATGGGTACCACGGTGGCAAGGGGGGAAGCAAAAGGGATTGTTTTTGCCACAGGCATGCAGACAGAGATCGGGAAGATCAGTTCGTCATCCCAGCGAATCAAGTCTACCGATGCACCCATTCAGACAGAAATAAAAGATGTGGCCAAAAAACTCACCTATGCCACATTAATAATCGGTGCACTTCTTTTCGGTACCCGCTTATTATTGCACGATTCTATGGCAGTGGCGTTGGTATTTGCCATCAGCGTGGCGGCGGCCATGGTTCCGGAAGGGTTGCCGGCCCAAATTTCGATGGCGCTTGCATTGGCAGTAGCAAGACTGGCAAAAAGAAAGGCCATTGTCAAAAAAATCGCGTCTGCGCAAACTTTAGGTTCAGCAACGGTGATCGCCTCAGATAAAACCGGCACCATTACAAAAAATGAAATGACCATCACCGGTTGTCATTTTAACGGAAGAATATTTTCCGTTTCAGGGTTGGGCTATATGCCGAAAGGTGAAATTATAGATGAGCATGGGCAGGTCCTGAAGAAGGAATCGCTGGGAGATATGAAAGCGTTTTTTCTG
>JANPGT010000842.1:0-1620 GCA_031424135.1 Chitinophagaceae bacterium | reverse complement strand
AACCGCTGGCGGCAATACCTTCTGATAAATTTTCGTGGAAATTAAAATCGGTGAACTTCAAGATGGATGTGACTATATGAGCAATAGAATTATTACGTGAAGATAAGAAAAGGACGTCTATTTAGTTTATTCTCAGTATAAAAGATTTTCGAAACTTCCCGGCATTTACTATAATTGGGTTATTCATCGCCAGCCTGTTGTAAGTATTGCTGGCGGCTGGTTTGTTAGAAATACTTATTTTGTTAAGTTTTAACAAGGTTAAAGGCATAATCGTTCAACAAAAAAATAAAGTTCGTTTAAATGGCTTAAAACACAATTGCTGTACATGCCGCCGGGCAAGTAAGCAATTGCAATGAAATACTGTATGCAGCTGGTACGACAGCATTCCACAACAAATTTTTGTAACATATACTGATTACACCGATAAGCCGTTGTGATGCGTGCAGGGGCTTTCATGGCCTGCACACACAATTATTTCTTTTATTTGTAGTAAATAACCCTTTATGATAACAGGGATCAACGATTTCAACAAAGTTTTTTTTATTGGCGTAGCGGGTACCGGTATGAGTGCTATTGCGCAGTACCTGGCCGGCATTGGAAAGCAGGTAAGCGGGTCTGACCGGTATTTTGCTACCGGTGTGTTCAATGATACAAAAGAGAAATTAACAGCGGCCGGTATAACCTGTTTTTTGCAGAATGGAGAGGGTATCAGCAGTACTACCGACCTGGTAGTGGTATCTACCGCTGTGGAAGACACGGTAGAAGAAGTGCAGAAAGCAAAGCAGCTGAACATCCCCATTATTAAAAGATCGGAATTGCTGGCGCTGATTGCAAAAAGCAAACGAACCATTGCAGTAGGAGGCACCAGCGGTAAAAGCACCACCAGCGCCATGCTGTTCGATATACTTGAACATGCCGGCATGGCGCCCAGTATTATCAGCGGTGCGGGGCTGGTAAGCATCATTAAAGAAAACAAGATTGGTAATGCCAAAGTGGGGCAGGGCGAGTGGCTGGTAATAGAAGCCGATGAAAGTGATGGTTCTATTGTGCAGTACCAGCCTGAAATAGGTTTGTTGTTAAACATAGATAAGGATCACAAAGAGATGGATGCGCTGATGGATATCTTCAGCCTTTTCAGGCAGCACACTACCCGCCTTTTCATTGTAAACCAGGGCCAGGCTGCCGCCAGGTCTTTATCGCAGGATATTGCGCAGGATTTTTCTGCCGAAGCCGGTTCCGGCGCAGGTTTCATTGCCACCGGTTTTGTGCAGCAGGGGCTGGCTATTTCATTTGCCATCAATGGTACAGATTTTACAATGCATACGGTGGGTAAGCACAATATGGAAAATGCACTGGCGGCTGTGGCCGTGGCCAGCCAGCTGGGTGTGCCCCTGCCGGTTTGTGCGGCAGCATTACAGCATTACGAAGGTATTTACCGCCGGCACCAGGTGCTGGGTAAAAAAAACGGTGTATTGTTGATTGATGATTTTGCCCATAACCCGGTAAAATGTGCGGTATCCATTGCCGCCTGCCAGCCATTGGCACCCAGGGTAATTGCCTGGTTTCAACCACACGGCTATGGGCCCACCAAGTTCCTTCGCAATGATTTTGTACATGAAA
>JANPGT010000841.1:0-2010 GCA_031424135.1 Chitinophagaceae bacterium | reverse complement strand
ATGTAAATAACTGGCAATATGCTGCACCAACCCGGATACCTTCTTTGAAGGAGATATCTTTCAGCATAAATTTTGCTTCATCCGCTTGCAGGTTAAGGTACCTTTCTATAAAGCCACAATAGTTCGAGTCGCCGGCCAGTGCTTCATCCGAAAGCCTTTTCAACCGCACAAATCCGCTGTCCAGTAATATCTTTTCAAACTGCCCTGCACTGTCCAGGAATTCCTGTAGCAAAGCCGGCTGCAATGTTTCCTCAGGAACAATAGATCTTTTCAGGAGGTTGGAGAAAAGGGAACTGCCTGCCTTCCGGTTGACAGCCTTCTTGGTAAGAAGGATATAACAACGGTGATCGAGGTAGGGCCGCTCATTGAAAAACCGTTCGCTGCTGCGGGTTAAGAAACTGGTATCTGCTGAATTGAAATCTGCTTTGTATTTGCTTTCTGTAAACCAATCCTGTTTGTGAAACACGGTATTCACAGGAAGTATTTTAATCGCTTTTACCAGGGATTGGTGGAAAGCCTCATACTCGTCGTTTGACAGGGTAAATAGTTCAGGCAGGATTGCCTCGTACACAATCGTCACATCTCCCTGTTTGGACAGGATGCAATTGTGCTCAATCGCCATGATAGGTAATATGTCCTGTAATGTCCTAACCACGTTTGTCTGTTTTTAAAGAGATGAATATTTTTCGGCTTCCTGATGTTATGCAGTTGGGGACGGATTTCTTTGCCAGCATCTTCATCATGCCGTACTGTCCATACCGGTGGCTTAGCTGGTATATTTTCATAAACAACCATCCTCCCGCCACCAGGATAATTCCCAGGCTTATAAAGGTGTTGATACCGGCGATATACATAATGGCAAATACCACCAGTAAACAAACCAAACCGCCCCCCAGCCACCAGATATACTGGGCTTTTAAACCTTTGAATTCTACTGGCTTGTTGATACCCTTGTTGATATTGTAAATACTGTTTGCCATCGCTGGTCAATTGCAGGGTCCATGACTGGCACCTGCAAATACAGCGGCACCGTTGCCTAACCAAATATTTGCCGCCTCACTATCACCTGCTGCTTTCTTTTGTTCCAGGAAATTGTACAAGCGTTCTCCGGTACTGATCGTTGTAAAGGCATTGCCAGGCTGGGGTACAGTGGGCAATACCAGCGGGTCATTTCCCCTGATGGCATTAATCACGGCCAGGTCATAGTCCAGGCAATCAAAGCGGGTTACGCTATAGGGCATGCTGGCGGAGAGTTGTTTTATTTTTTCCATCGCGGTAGCGAATGCTGCTCCATTCACCTGCATGCTCAGCGACGCGTCGTATTTATGGCCTGCATTATCTACAGTTTTGGAAGGAACAAATTGGTCTGCCTGTAGCAATGCAGAAAAGGCATTCTGGGCGGTAAAACCTATGACCTGGGTTACGGACTGCCCGGCATTTGTTTTTTGTAATTGCAAAAATGTATGGCCTGTAGCACCGGTATAGAGATTTACATTAAATGAGGGATCGTCATCCACCGGCAGGTCGGCACAAAGGGTAATGGAATAATTAGCACCGTCATCGGGGATGGCCTGGAAACACTGTAGCCACGCGTCCACATTAATGGCAGGCAGATAGGAACTTTTCTCAATATTGAGGGTGATATCGTTGCTTGGGTTGATGCCTGCCCCTATAGAAGGATCAGTGTATCCTCCTCCGCCACCACCGGACCCTTCAGAAAAACTATAGATGCCGCTATTGTATGCGCCACCGCCTCCTCCATCAGACATCAATGAATGAAAAAGCATATAAGTACTGTAGGAGATATCTGCCACAGCGCTTGGTCGGTAAGCCACTACGATGACTTCCTTGAGTTCCTGATAGGGGTCAGGAAGGCTTTCCGCTTTGCTGTTATTTCCGAAGAGCCTTGGGTGGAATGATTCGATATATCCATTGTTGATTTTAGATTGGTTAACATACGCACGATTCAGAGGGCTTATATTGATACTGCCATTTAGAAAGCCATTTTCA
>JANPGT010000840.1:0-5681 GCA_031424135.1 Chitinophagaceae bacterium | reverse complement strand
CGCGGCCCGGTGTCTTCACCATAGCCGTCAACTTAAGGATTTTTCCTTTGACGCTTTACTGAAAGCTATGGTTTTAACCAAGGCCTTCAGGCCTGGGAAGGGAGGCTTCATTATTTAAATGGGCTTTAGCCCAATGCCTGGCAACGTTATTTACCAAACAACAATGTTGTCCATAGAAATGTCTCATTGGGCTAAAGCCCATGAATTATAGCGCATTGCCGGTCCCACGGCTAAAGCCGTGGGTTATGTAAAACCAGTCACCCGTCATCTGTTTACAGCAAGTTTCATTACACAAATGCATGCCTGTAATATGAACAGGTAACCCGTATACTAGTATCCTTAAGTTGACGGCTATGGTGAGAAACCTACCAGTAGTCTGAGTAATTCCGGTCGGTGAGCGCGACCAGGGGTGGCGCTTTTTTCAGTTTCTGCCCGATATTGCTGTAACTCGTTTTTGACTTTTGACTTCTAAATTTTGATTTACTTAAAATACTTCCTGAAAAACTCATACGCATTGTAATGAAAGATTCTGTCAATTACTTCGGCGGGTTCAATCTTATTATAACTGTTCTTCAGCTGAATGGCCGGGTCGTTAAAGAAATTGAAGGCATGGCGCTCAATATACTGCACCAGGTCGTCCATTTCCTCGGCCGACCAGAACATATTAATAGGATCTATTACCCCGTCAAAATCGCTGCCAATGGCAATATAATCCCAGGCATAGATATCGTGGAGGTCCAACAGCTGTACAATATGCTGGATATTGTTCCAGAGCATCTTGCTGTTAGAGTGCATGCGCTGGGTAGCGGAAGCAAAAATCAGCCGCAGTGATTTTTTATACCGTTTGGAAGCAATCCTTCTTTCATCCAGCTGCAGTCCCATCAATCCCCCGCTGCGGGCCAGTTCCACAATTTCATCATCGTAGAAATTAATATCGCCATCGTACATGCGGCTGGCCGTGGTCTCCAGCCCCGGTGTGGGATTGGGATTTTCTGCGCTGGCCTTTCCATTACACGCACCATGACTGATAAGCAGTGGTAATTTCTTTTGCGCATAGGCATCAGCGTGTTCAGTCTTTAAAAACTGTACATATTGCCTGCGGGCCAACATGCTCATGTGCTTGATGTCAATATAAATCCTTCTGCCGTCAGTATCATCCAGCAGGCCCTTCACTACTTTCCAGCCAAGATCTGTAAAGCCTGTATTCATGCCGGGTTCCTGGTTGGTGAGCAGGTCCTGCAAAAAATCAGAAAGGCTTTCCGCATGGCCGCACAAATCATTATAAAAATGATGCGCCACGGTAATGAAGAAGGGTTTGAATTCCCAGTTCTTCAGCTTTGCCAGGTTGGCCATCACCTGTTGTTCATTGGGTGCGTCGCCGGTGCCGGTGTTCAGGTCGTGTGCGCCTTCAATGGTCATGATAACGAAGATGGTTTCCACCGCGGGGTTTTCGTTGGCGGCAGCCACGGCCTGCTGCAGGTCGCCAAAGTTTTTTACCAGCACGTATTTTCTTTTGCCGTCGGTAAAATTGAATACCTGGTTGTTCAGCTGCAGGTAAAAATGGTATTCATTTTCAAGGTCGGCGAAATAGTCTTTGTTCTGCTGCAGGAAATCTATCCGCTCCTGCCCCAGCGAAGCCACCAGGTTGGCCACAAAATCGGACACCGCCCCATCGTTCAGGGTATTCAGGTTTACAAATCCTCTTTCTATGGAATACAGTGAGGCGCAGACACAACGCACATTGCCGTAAGAAAGGGTGGTCATATCGCTCTGCGAATATTTTGATAGTCCAAGCGTGCGCTGCAATACGCGGTCGAGTGCGGTGGGCGGATCATAATGCCAGATAGAATTCTTTTTGGAGCGGTTGCCGGTATTCTCGCCCGGGTTGCCGGTAGAAAAGCTTTTGCCATAGGGATGCATGCCGGGGTGGCAATGGAGATCAATGGAGAAGTCTGCCATAAAATGGTTTTAATTAAATGGTTAAAAAAAATACCAATGCCATCCAATCATTTGCGTTACCAAGGGGGTTACTGATGCCTTACACTATTCACTGAAGCTATAGCCAGGACCAACGAAAAATTAGAAGTGCTAATACTGTTTTCAGCGGGAGGAAAAAGCGGTTTGTGAGGAAAGCCCCTTCATTCAAACAGGCTTTCCGCGAACAGCAGTTCAATTGCCAACAAATCTATTGATTTGGGTAAAGCGGCGGAATACCATTAAAGTGGTATTCTGGTAGCTGCATGCCGTTGAAACGGGACTTCATTAAACGAAACCGGCGGCTACCCGGTGATGGAAAAAGAGCAATTCATTACGCCTGTGCATAGCATAATTCCTGCCAGGGCGGTAAACATCACTGCCAGGGTGTATAATAAATGCTGGTACTGCTGACAGCAATCATATATCCTCATATTGGTCATCATTTCTATAAAGGCGGTGGAACAATATTTTTATAGATGCAAACACAAATCTCCGGTTGAATAATGCGCTTGCCGGCAGGATGCTGTGCCTCGCCTGCTACCCAATGAACACTGCGTTAATAAAAAATAAGGCTAAAAAATTAGTGCTGATTGACCTCTTGCACCAATATTGCCCTGGCTGGAACTAAGCGTCCATTATTGCGTGCCCTCATTTCATTAATCTTCTGAAAATACCGGTTGCCCTGTCCTGGAAATACAAATTCATCACCTTAAACTATTTTTATGAAACGGAAATGGACACTATTAGCAGTGCTGTTATTTTTTATAACCCAACAGCTGTCGGCCCAGGCACGGGTGCAGCGAGGCACAGCGAAAAATAAATCAGGTTCTACCGCCTTCCGGGCATTTACCGCTCCGGCAAATGCAAACAGCAGCTATATGCTTCCGGCGGTAAGTTTTGATCCGATTGCTGTTTCTACCTGGGTGGGCGACAGCATGCACGGTTTTGTAGACGGTATTGGCAGGGCAGCACGGTTTTATCATATTGCCCATATCAATTCGGATAAAGCCGGCAATGTGTATGTTGTAGAATATCTCAATCACGCTATACGAAAAGTGTCGCCCGATGCAGTGGTTACCACTGTAGCAGGTAACGGTCTGGCCGGCTTTGTCGATGGGCCGGTATCATCTGCTATGTTTAGTTTTCCTGTTACGGTTGCAGTAGACAGTGCTGGTTACCTGTATGTGGGTGAAAGAGGAAACAATGCATTGCGGAAAATAACACCGGGCGGGGTGGTAAGTACCCTGGTGGGCAGCAATGGATGGCTTGGCCGGCATCCAAATTTCAACGGGCTGGCGATTGATAAGGCTGGAAATATTTTTGTTTCAGATGGAGATCAGAATGCTATTCTTAAAGTTACGCCACAAGGCGTTGTATCCGTATTTGCAGGCAATGGGCTCTTTGCAGAGACAGACGGTCCGCGCAGCACGGCTTCGTTTAAAAATCCTGCGTCACTGGCCTTTGACCACGCTGGCAACCTGGTGGTGGCAGATCAAGGATTAATTGTATTGAACACAGGTGGTGAACTGCGTAAAATCTCACCCGAAGGTATGGTGTCAACCATTCATCTTCCTGGCTTTCCCGCTGATCTATCAGCCGAAAAGATTGGCCTCGCAATCGACCGTTCAGACAACATATTCCTGGGTGTGAATAACATAGTTACTTACCAGGATTTTGGTGTCTATAAAATAACACCTTCATTGAATATTGCTTTGCTGGCAGGTTCCGGTGCCGGACATGTTGATAGTATAGGATCAGACGCCAGGCTATTTGGCGCGGGAAATATAACACTTGATGACAATGGTAATCTTTATATGCATGAAATAGGCCAGGATTATGGTGTTGAATTTGGCCACTGGCTCCGCAAGCTGAGTAAGCCCCAGCTGCAGCTTACCGCCAACCAGGGATCCCCATCTGCCACCAGGTATTTTACCATCAGCGCCAATAATGCCTATGATGCAGTAAATATAAACGGGCCTGATGCGTATGAAATAGCCACCAATGAAGCAGGGCCCTGGGTAGCTGCATCCATGTCTATCGGCACCAACCCGGGAGGTGAGCTGAATGTGATGAAAATTTTCATCCGACTGAAAGCAGGTATTCCTGCCGGTGTGTACAATGATTCCCTTACGTTAAGTGCTATCGGCGCAGTTACACAAAAACTGGGAATCGGTGGCGTTGTAAAGCCTGCTGCCAATCAATTTCCTGCAGTAAGTTTTGACCCGGTAGCTGTTTCTACCTGGGTGGGCGACAGCGTTCATGGTTTTGTAGACGGCATAGGAAGGGCCGCCCGGCTACATACGCCTACCTCACTGGTGTCTGATAAAGCAGGCAATGTGTACGTTGTAGATAACCGCAACGAATGTATCAGGAAGATTACTCCCGGTGCTGTTGTAACTACTTTTGCGGGCAACGGCCAGGCAGGATTTGCAGATGGCGCCGGTACAGCAGCAAATTTCAATTTTCCTGTTTGCATAGGATTAGACAGTGCAGGCTTTTTGTATGTTGGCGAAAGAGGCAATAATGCATTGCGCAAGATTACACCCAGTGGCGTTGTAACTACCCTGGTGGGTTCAGGTGGATGGGGCGGCCGTCATCCAAACTTCAATGGTATAGCCATTGATGTTGCCGGCAATATCTTTATTGCCGACGGAGATCAGAATGCCATTCTTAAAGTGACGCCGGAAGGACTTGTTTCAGTATTTGCAGGCAATGGCCTTTTTGCGGAAACAGATGGTCCACGTACCACCGCTTCATTTAAAAATCCGGCAACACTGGCGTTTGATCATTCCGGCAACCTGTTGGTGGTAGATGAGGGGTTAATTGTATTAAATACAGGCGGTGAGGTTCGGAAAATTTCAACCGATGGTATGGTGTCAACCATTCATCTTCCTGGCTTTCCTGCTGACCTGTCAGCAGCAAGGGTCGGCCTGACCATCGACCGTTCAGACAATATCTACCTGGGCGTTAACAACATAGTGACTTACCAGGATTTCGGTGTCTATAAGATAACGCCCTCCTTGAATATTGCTTTGCTGGCAGGGTCCGGTGCCGGGCATATTGATAGTATAGGGTCGGACGCCAGGCTATTTGGAGCTGCTAATTTATCAATGGACGATAAAGGCAACCTTTATATGCAGGAAATAGCACAGGATTTTGGCGCCGAGTTTGGTCACTGGATCCGCAAATTCAGTAAACCGGTGCTGCAGCTGAATACCAATGCGGGCGCACCATCGGCCACCAGGTATTTCACCATCAGCGCCAATAATGCAGACGGTGCTGTAAATATAACCGGACCAGCTGCGTATGAAATAGCCACCAACCCAATGGGTCCCTGGTTTCCAGCTATGTCTATTGGTACCAATGCTGGCGGTGAATTGAATGTGATGAAGATTTTTATCCGCGTGAAGGCCAGCACTCCTGCAGGGGTGTACAATGATTCGCTTACATTAAGTGCCATTGGGGCCGCCACACAAAAATTAGGCATCGGAGCTGTTGTACGGGATACTGCGCCACCTGTTATCACGTGTTTGCCAAAGCAAATATTTTGTCATCAGTCATCCGGTCAATACAACTTACCATTACTGACTGCAACAGATCCATCCGGTATCAGGGAAATCAGCTATACTATTACAGGAGCTACCAGCAGGCAGGGCACAGGCGCCAATGCCAGTGGTTTATTTAATCCTGGAAACAGTGTAATT